>JBCBLJ010000171.1:0-12205 GCA_038520195.1 Planctomycetota bacterium | reverse complement strand
TGCAAAACCGCCAGGCGTGCCAAGGGCAGGTGACCGTTGTCCCTTCGACGAAACCCTCCGCCAGCGAGGCCCCCATGTGTGGACAAAGGTCATCGATCGCGTGCCAACTGCCGTCTTCTTGCCGGAAAATCGCGACCATGCGGCCGTTGACGGGCATGGCGCGGCCTCGCCCAATCTCAAAATCGCTGACGGTGCCGACCGATTCGAACTCACTCACGGTTTTGATTGTCCTGTCTTTTTCGATATCTCTTGCGTCACAGATGCATTGGAGATCACACTTTACGGCTAAACACGCGGATTCACCACCTCCTCGAATCGACTCATGATCCAACAACAACGACGCAAACTGCTCGAATCCCGAGCGTGGCCGCACGTTCAAACGCCCGCGCAATACGTTGGCGGCGAACGCAACATCGTGGTGAAAGACCACCGTGGATTGAGGGGCAAGTTGGCGATCGGATTTCCCGACGCGTACACCATCGGGATGAGCCACCACGGATTGCAGGTTCTGTACTCGTTGATGAATCGCCGCGACGATTGGTGTGCCGAACGAGTCTTCACGCCATGGCCGGACATGGAAGCGCTGCTACGAAAGCATGAGATCCCGCTCTACACGCTAGAGACGTTCAACGCGCTGTCGGAATTCGATGTCGTCGGCCTCAGCCTTCAGTACGAGATCAGCTCGCCGAACGTTCTCACCATGATCGATCTCGGCGGTATCCCGCTCGAAGCCGTCGATCGCACCATGAGCGATCCGCTACTGGTCGCCGGCGGGCCATGCTGTCAAAACCCCGAGCCGATGGCGGACTACTTCGACATCATGATCACCGGAGACGGTGAGCCGGCGCTACCGCGCGTTTGCGACCTTTGGATCGAACTGAAAGAGAGTTATCGCCGCGACGACGGCAGTTTTGCCAGCGGCGAAGAGGGACGGCGGCAACGCAGCGATGCGTTGGCCCAGGTCGCTCGGACGCTCGAGTATGCCTACGTGCCGCGGTTCTACGAGCCGGTCTACAAAGACGATCGTATTCACGCGCTGGAACGATCCCGCGAGGACGTTCCGACCACGTTCGCGCCCAGCGTGATCAGCGACCTCGATGGCATCCCATTGCCGACCAATCCGATCGTTCCCTACATCGACTGTGTCCATGATCGGATCGCCATCGAGATCATGCGTGGTTGCCCGCACCTGTGTCGGTTCTGCCAAAGCACCGTCATTAAACGTCCACTGCGGATCCGCGAAGTCGAGACGATTGTCGATGCCGCTTGGGAGAGCTACCTCAACACTGGACAAAACGAGATCAGCATCCTGTCACTGTCCAGCAGCGACTATCCGCATTTCGAACCGCTCGTCAAACGGCTCCACGAAGTCTTCAAGCCGCTCGGCGTGAACATCAGCGTTCCGAGTCTTCGGGTGAACGATCAACTCAAGTCGTTGCCGCAGCTGATCGGCACCGACCGACGTAGTTCGCTTACACTCGCGCCGGAAGTCGCCCGCGACGACATGCGAGAACAGATCCGTAAGAAGATCAAGAACAGCGACCTCATTGAGGGTTGCCGCAACGCGTTTCAAAACGGGTTCGATAGCGTCAAGCTTTATTTCATGTGCGGCCTTCCCGGCGAACGCGAAGTCGACTTGGACGGGATCGTCGACCTCGCGGAAACGATCGCGACCGTCGGCAAAGAAGTCCGAGGTCGCTACGCCCGCGTCACCGCCAGCGTGTCGAACTTCGTCCCGAAAGCACACACGCCCTACCAATGGAACGGGATGCAGCATCGAGACTATTTCCACTGGGCGCACAAGTACATGTGGAAGCGTCGCAAGATTCGCAGCGTCAACATCAAGTGTCACGATGTCGAAACGAGTCTGCTTGAAGGCGTCCTCAGTCGCGGTGACCGTCGCACGTCCAAAGCCATCCGTCTGGCCTGGGAACGCGGCGCGAGAATGGACGGCTGGACCGAACACCTCGACCCCGAGCGTTGGTGGACGGCGATCAGCGACGCCGGCATCGACGTCCAACGTCAAGTTCACGAGAAGTACGACCTGCTCGACAAACTCCCCTGGGATCACGTCAATGTCAAGTTCGGTCGCGGCTACCTCGAGAAAGAGCAAAACCGAGCCACGGTCCAGCTCCAGGCAATGGCCAATGCGAGTTGAGAGTTGAGAGTTGAGAGTTGAGAGTGAACGCTAGCGTTTTTTGCGTTTGGTTCGCTTCGGTTTGGATTCGACTTGGTCATCACCTCCGATGACCGCGCCGCCGGCCGGTTTCTTCTCGAAGACGAATTCGGTGGTTTTGGTCTTGCGCCGCGTGCGTTTTGCGATCACGTCTTGTCGAGTCTCGGGACGAGCACGCTTCTTGGTGGCCTTACGGCTCCCTTTCTTTGTTGCTCGCTTCACCGTCCCCGACTTCTTATTGGCCGATTTCTTGTTGTAGCGACGCGGTTCCTTTTCTTGTTCGGCTTCTTCGCGGCTGTATTCGATGGCGTCACGTAGTCGGCGAACTTCCTCGCGCGACAGCGCACGGTGCGCGCCGGTGGGTAGGTCACCCAGCCGAAGCGGCCCGATTGCGACTCTTCGCAGGACTTGGACCTTATGTCCCAGCCGGGCGAGGATGCGACGAATCTCGCGGTTCTTGCCTTCTCGGAGTGTGATTTCGAGTTCGGTCGCTCGGGCCCGTGACTTGAGAATTCTTGCGCCGTCGACGCGCACAAAACCCTCCGCGATGTAGATGCCTTTGCGCATGTTGCGCATCGTCTCGCCGTCGATCTTTCCGGCGACGGTCACGCGATAGATCTTCCTCACGCCGTACTTGGGGTGAGCCAGTTGCTGGGCGAGATCGCCGTCATTGGTCAGCAGCATCAGCCCTTGGCTGCTTTGGTCGAGGCGACCGACGGGGAACACCCGCTCGCTGTTGGGCACCAAGTCGATCACTCGCTCGCGGCCGCGGGGGTCGGCGTTGGTGCTCAGGACACCGGTCGGTTTGTTGACGGCGTAGTAAACAAGTTTCTGTTGCCTCAGGGGCACGCCATCGACTCGGACTTTGTTGGCCGTTGGGTCGACGGTCGTCCCGAGTTGGGTGACGATTTGTCCATCGACGTCGACGCGGCCTTCTTCGATCATCTCTTCGCATTGTCGGCGACTTCCAAAGCCCGCGGCGGCAAGCAATCGCTGAAGTCGCTGTGGCTCGTTGCGTGTGGTGCCGCTAGTGCGCGGTTTTGTCCGCTTCTTGGACGGCGACTCGGCGTCGGCCGAGCGCTTCTTTGCGGTCCGCTTGCGACCGGCTTGCGGCCGTGCCGGCGCCGATTTTGACGCGGATTTCTTGGCGGCTCGACGAGGCATGGCGGGGTCCAGTGTGCGGAAATTGACGGGTAGGCAGAGCGTATCAGAAGCTTGCGAAACGGTCATTGGTGGTGACATTTCCGATCGACGGTCGCCTTCGACCCCACCAAAAGTGTGGGCCCGTTTGTGTCGAAATTCTCGGTTAGGGCGGTTCAATCGTTTCGCCGGCGATGCGCGGCCGTTATGTTCACGCCTACCCATCTTGTCATCGCCCACTATGTATTGTCATGCGAAGCACGCTCTTCCTGCTCACGTTGCTGGCTGCATCGTTATTGAGCTCCGTTCGGTCATCGGCCGATATTGTCGTCGATTACACCAACGACTCGAACAATTTCTTCATCAACAATCCGACCGCGCGACTGGCGTTGGAGGCGGCGGTTTCCGACTTAAACAGCGTCCTCAATCTCGCTCTCGGGGAGATCAACTCGGACACGACGGTCGGAAATAGCGGTGGCGGCACGGAACTGACTTGGAACTTCGACTACCGCTACACCAACCCGTCGACCGGCGCGGTCGAGACCGTGGCTGACACGCGGCTGCCCGACAACGAGATACGCATCTTTGTCGGCGCGAGAAACCTGGGAGGGTCGCTCCTCGGTCAGGGTGGGCCAACGGGCGTGCGAACTCAAATCAGCGGAACGATCGGCTCGGGAAGCGTCGCTGACGCGGTCAGCGCGGCTCAAGCGGTGCATCAGCATCGTCGAATGGATGGGCCGGTGATTACCAACATTAGCGGCAACGTCGCGGGCGCAGCGTATTCGTTCGACCTTGGACCGACGTTGGGCAACCTGTGGTTCGACCAGGACACGGATAACAACGGCGCCGCGGACAGCACCGCGACGCTCGAGCAAAACTGGCACTTCGATCACACGGCTCCGGTTGCCGCGGGCAAGTCTGATTTTTACTCGGTCGCACTGCATGAAATCTTGCACTCGATCGGGATCGGGACGGCCGAGTCGTGGGACAATTTGGTCAACGGAACCGAATGGTTGGGAGCCGAAGTGGTCGCTCTCAACGGCGGTTCAGGGGCGGGTCTGATCGATGCCGGGACGGGGCACTTCGCCGAGGGCGTGATGAGTACTCGTTTGAGCGATGGCATGGCGCAGGAGGTCGTGATGGACCCATCGATCACCATCGGTACGCGCAAGGAACTCACGGCGCTCGATCTCGCGATGCTACGCGACATCGGCTACGCGAACGCGGCGGTCACCGCGATCCCGGAGCCTTCGGCGCTGGCTGCATTGGCCTTCATCTTTGCCGGAGCATCGATCCGCCGCCGCCGCCGCTGAGGTGTGGCGACGGTGACTTGGCTCGGTTGCTGAGTGGGCTCGGTTGCTGAGTGGCACCGTTGCTGTGTTGATGACTGGGCACGGTCGCCGATCGCCGCCGCTCTTTCACCGATCGCATTTATCGAGGCGCTCGACCGGTTCCTTGGCTTTAGAGCCGACAGTCCTCCGCAGTGAAGGCGTTGGGGCGTCATCGAGCGAGGCTCTTCGCGGTCGTTCCATGACGGACCGAAGATCGCTTATAACCGGGGTTTCCGTTTCCACCAAAGCCTGGGATCCGATGCCAGAGAGTTTTCGTCAGGTCGCCGAGGAGCAGTTTCAGCTTTACACCCAGTTGCCGTGGCTGTTCCTGCTGGTGTTCGCATTGCCGTTGGCGGTTGCGGCGTGGCGTTTTCAGTGTTATCCGACCAGGCTGTGGGTGGGGACGCTCTGCGTGTCATTGATCGCCAGTCTGATCACGGTGTTCGTTCCATCGTTCATGGTGGTCGCGTTGATTCTGGATGCGTTGTTGGTGATCGTTGTTAGCGTCGATTTTGTGAGCCTCTACCTTGGGACCAGTCAAGGGATCAGCGTCGCGCGCGATGTGACACGATCGTGTTCGCTCGGGGTCCCGGTGAACAGTTCGTTGACGGTCGAGAATCGTTCGTCGCAGACGTTGGTCGGCAAGGCATGCGACGATCTACCCGGTGAGTTCAAGGCGACGCCGGCGGAGCATGACCTACGGCTTCCAAGAATGGGCCGCGTCACGTTCGCGCGGAAACTGCTTCCCCAACGACGCGGCGCTTTCAAGCTTGAATACGCTTACCTGAAGTTTTTCAGTCCGTTTCGGTTTTGGGTTCGGTATTTGCGTTTTGATGTCGAGAACGAACTCAATGTATACCCGGACATGAAGCAGTTGTCCGACTATGCATTGCTCGCGCGAACGAATCGTCTAAGTTTGATCGGCGTTCGCAAGACTCGCCGGATCGGCCAGGACAGCGATTTCGAGCGGCTGCGCGATTACAGCCGCGACGACAACTTCAAACACATCGATTGGCGAAGTACCGCGCGCCGAAACCGACTCACGGTGCGGCAGTTTCAAAGTGATCAAAGCCAGCGCGTGATCTTTCTGCTCGACTGCGGCCGCATGATGACCAACACGCGCGAGGGCTATTCATTGCTGGACCATGCGCTCAATTCAGCTTTGATGATGGCCTACGTGGCCCTGCATCAAGGCGATTCCGTTGGCATGCTTTGCTTTTCCGATACCATCCATGCCTACATACCGCCGCGAGGCGGCAAGAGTCAAATGAATCGTTTGATTCACGCGGGATTTGATCAATTTCCGCGGATGGTCGAATCGCGGTATGACCAAGCGTTCGTTTATCTTTCGAATCACTGTAAACGCCGCTCGTTGGTCGTTCTCGCGACCAACATCATCGATGAAGTGAATGCCGCGGCGGTGACCGACTACCTGAGCAATATCAACGGTCAGCACCTGCCGCTGGGGGTGATTATGCGCGACCGGACGCTTTTTGAAACGGCGGATTCGCCCGACGGTGGCGATGGAAATCTCTATCGCGCGGCGGCTGCCGCGGACATTCTCGTTTGGCGCGACCAGGTGCTGCGTGACCTGGAGCACCGCGGCGTCCTGCTGGTGGACTCATTTCCTGACGAGCTGACGGCGCCGCTGGTCAATCAGTACTTGGACATTAAAGCCAAGCACTTGCTCTAAGGACGCCTCGAGTCGATGAGGACGGTTGCCGGTTGTTAGCAACTCACAACAAGACTTTGGGTAACGGTCACCCAGCACAAGTACAGGTCACTCTGCACTAGCAGTCACTTAGTTCGTGCAACGGTCGCTGTGTCGCGACGAAGTGGCGTTAGTCGCGATTGTCCATGTAGCGAAAGATGTAGTACGCGAGCGTCATGATGGTTTGCAGCGTACCTGCGACGTACGTCAGTGCGGCGGCATTGAGTACTTTCGCCACGTAGTGTTCTTCATTGGGGGCGATGAGGCGGGCATCGACGAGGTGTTGGCGTGCTCGCGCGCTGGCGTTGAACTCGACCGGAAGATTGACGACCTGAAAGAACACGACACCGGAGAACAGGATGATACCCAGCAGCAGCAGCGACTTTCCGATCAGCGGACTTTGGTAGGAAAGGATCAGACCGATCATTGCCATTCCGGCACCGATACCGCTGCCGAAGTTGGCGGCGGGTACGGCGGCGTTGCGGATCACCAATGGCAGATAGCCCTTCGCGTCTTGAAATGCGTGGCCAGCCTCATGACAGGCAACGCCGAGTGCCGCCATCGATCGACCGCCAAAGACTTCGGGACTCAGCCGCAGCACCTTCGCTCGTGGGTCGTAGTGATCACTGAGGTGTCCCTGCACTCGTTCGATTCCGACGCTGTGTAGTCCCCCGGAGTCGAGCATGCGTCGCGCGGCTTCCGCACCACTCATGCGTGCACCGATGCGGGACATCGACTTGAAGGTGCTGGTGACTCGCCACTGCGCGAACATACCGAGCAACAGTGGCGGACCGACGAAGACGAAGTACCACAGGTCCAGGTGGTAGAAGAACCCAAGTAGCGGAGATGGGAGCACGTTTTCAATCATCGGGTGACCTGAGAATCGGATCGGCGTTTTGGCAGACCGTGTACATCAAAAGCGAACAACACCTGGCGGATGCAACTCGCGGACCAATTTCTCGCTCAGGGCCGGAGTTGTTCTCGAAGTGCGTTGTACTCGTAGCGTGTTTTGGGCCACGGCGCGAAGTCCGGAAGCGGCATGGAGAGGCAGTGTAGCGACCCCTGCAAGGCCTTCATGCTGTCGAGATTGACGGTTTTGACGACCGCTCCCGGGAGTGCTTGTTGGTAAACGCGACGTGCGGCGGCAACGAGTGCGGGGGGATCGGAACCGAAGGTGGGGAGCAGGACGAGGTCGTTGGCCAGGATCACGTTGGTGTAAGAACTCCATTGGCGTGATTGCGGCGTCGGGAACTCGACCCTCGTGACGCGAATTGGCTTGCTGCCGACTCGTACGCCAGACAGTCGTTGAGCGTTTCGATTCAAAATGTTTGCGTTGACAGGGTCTCGGGCGGGGTGGAGCCATCCGACGATGGCATGATCGGGTGCGACGAACGTCAAAAACATGTCCACATGCTGAGTGATCTCATCGCGCAGCGGTTCGAGGACGACAAGCTGATCCAGGTTGCAGGCCCGTTTGAACTCCTCGGAGACCATTCGGCGGGCCTCCTCGCGTGGGTTTCGGGGCCGGAATTGGGCCGGGAATTGGATCGCGTTGTCACGAAAGAGTCGTTCGCTGGTGACACCCAGACCTTGGCCATTGAACAGCAGATTGCCGCCTTGGACCGTCCAGCGGACCGTCCGCAATCGTATCCTTGATTCCTGGGCCCATCGTCGTGGGAAGTGGTCGTCCTGTGGGCGGCTGCCTTCGTAAAAGAAGTCGAGCGCAACGGCTCCCTTGGGCGAGTCGGCGATTCGCGGCCCGAAATCGCGGAGCCAAATCGTGTCGAGCTCCATCGGGGAGAACGTGACGTGGTCGGCGGACACTTTCGCATCGGCAAGATGGCCGACAACGGCACGGAGCTGCTCGCGGTCTTCGTAGAAGATCAGCAGATCGACGTGGCCGGAGGTCTTTCCGGCGATCTCCGCAAGGATGTCGAAGTGGTGCGGCATCCAATCGGTGATGCTCAGCATGATTGCCCGTTGGGGCTCAAATTCGCCGGGCATTCGCACCGGGATCAGTGCTCCGGCCGAAACTCGTCCCTGCGCAGTCGAAGTGTCGTTCGGTGGCTCGGCGGCGGGGGCGACCAAGCCGCATAGGAGCACAGCGGCCAGAAAAGCCGGAATTCGGCAGTATTGGAGGCGTGCGGCCATTGGGGTGAACCCGAGAATCGCGTTTTTGCGGCCCCAAACGAATAGGGCCCTGTTTCTGTCGGGGGAAATCGAACAAGATACTCGCCCCAAACAGCGAGCCGGATCGTTGACACCCCCAGACGCATACAGGGTCGTCCGCGGTCACCGTTGAATCCTGTCACCCAAGTGTGGCACACGGTTTGCTCTGCGGAGAGCAGCTCTTTGGAAACTGCCAACCTGGCGAAGTCCGCCGGTGGCAGCATCGCCGCGGGCGTGCTGTTGCGCCAGCGGCCAACCCTCCACGTTTTTCACCAATTTGAGAAAGGTGTCTGCAACCATGGCGACTGCCACCAAAAAGAAGGCCAGCGTTCGTCTGCAACCGATTGGCGAGCGAATCGTTGTTCAGCGCGAGGCGAGCGAAGAAACGACGGCGGGTGGGATCGTGTTGCCCGACTCGGCCAAAGAAAAGCCGGCGCGGGGAACGGTCGTTGCGGTCGGTAGCGGAAAACTCTTGGACGACGGCACTCGGGGTGAGAGTCAACTCACCGAGGGCGACCATGTCCTGTTCAGCAGCTACGCCGGCGAGACCGTTGAAATCGATGACGTCGAGTACTTGCTGATGCGGGAAGACGACGTCTTGGCCGTTCTCGAGTAGAGATCGGTTCTGCGAGAAATCGGGTCCACCATCGCACTCCTCGCTCCGTCGATCGGCGGGGCTCATCAATTACACCATCACAAAAGACAGCAATCCTATGGCAAAGATCATTGCATTCGAACAAGAGGCGCGCGAAGCCATTCGTCGCGGCGTCTCGAAACTCGCTCGGACCGTTAAGGTCACCCTCGGCCCCAAGGGTCGCAACGTCATCCTGCAAAAGAGTTTTGGCAGCCCGACCGTCACCAAAGACGGTGTCACGGTCGCCAAGGAAATCGAGCTCGAGGATGTCTACGAGAACATGGGCGCTCGAATGGTCCGCGAAGTGGCCAGCAAGACGAGTGACGTCGCCGGCGACGGAACGACGACCGCGACCGTCATGGCCGAAGCGATCTTCAACGAGGGTCTCAAGGCAGTCGTTGCGGGCGTCAACCCGATTCAAATGAAGTTGGGTATCGAGGCCGCCGTCGCGGACATCACCGACAAGCTGCACTCGATGGCAACCAAGGTGAAGGACCAGTCGGCCATGGCCGACGTCGCGACGATTGCGAGCAACAACGACCGTGAAATCGGTGACTTGCTCGCCGACGCGATGAGCAAGGTGGGCAAGGATGGTGTGATCACCGTCGACGAAGGCAAAAGCCTTAAGACCGAGCAAGAATGGGTCGAGGGGATGCAGTTCGATCGTGGTTACCTTTCCCCTTACTTTGTCACCGACAGCACGAGCATGGAAGCTGTCCTCGAGGACGCCTACATTCTGGTGTTCGAGAAAAAGATCAGCAGCATCAAGGACATGGTTCCGATGCTGGAAAAGGTCGTTCAACAGGGCAAGCCGCTGTTGATCATCGCCGAAGATGTCGACGGCGAAGCACTCGCAACGTTGGTGATTAACCGGCTTCGCGGCACCTTCAACGTCTGCGCCGTAAAGGCACCGGGCTACGGTGACCGTCGCAAGGCAATGATGGAAGACATCGCGATTCTCACCGGTGGCCAAGCCATCTTCGAGGCGCTCGGCATCAAGCTCGAGAGTGTCGACCTGCCGCAACTCGGTCGCGCGAAGAAGGTCATCATCGACAAGGACAACACCACGATCATCGAAGGTGCCGGAAAGAGTTCTGACATCAAGGCTCGAATCGATCAAATCCGCCGCGAGATCGAAAACAGCAGCAGCGACTACGATCGAGAAAAGCTCGAAGAGCGTCTCGCGAAACTGGCTGGCGGTGTTGCGAAGGTAAACGTCGGTGCGGCGACCGAGAGTGAAATGAAGGAAAAGAAGGCTCGCGTCGAAGACGCTTTGCACGCCACGCGTGCGGCCGTTGAAGAAGGCATCCTTCCGGGAGGCGGCGTCGCGCTGCTTCGTGCCAGCAGCAAGGTCAAAGCAAGCGAAGACCTCACCGACGACCAAATCGTTGGCTACAATATCGTGCTCCGAGCTTGCCGCGCTCCGCTGAACATGATCGCGGACAACGCGGGACAGGACGGCGGCATCGTGTGCGAGAAAGTGTCGGAGCTGAAAGGCAACGGAGGCTACAACGCCCTGACGGATACCTATGAGGACCTCGTCAAGGCCGGCGTCATCGATCCCACCAAAGTCACCCGCACCGCACTGGGCAACGCCGCCAGCGTCGCGACACTGCTGTTGACCAGCGACGCTTTGGTGGCTGAAAAGCCCAAAGAAGGCGGGAAGGGGCACGGCGGCGACCACGACATGTATTGATCCGTCGGTTCGACGACAGAATCTCAAGAAGGCCACGTGATCATCGCGTGGCCTTCTTCTTTGGGACGCCGTTACCCCGCAAAAAGCATCCGATCGGCACATTCGTCTTCGTCGGTTTCGGCCGTTCGAGATCGGGCTTCCAACGTCGCCGTCGGTTCGCGTTCACGTCCGATCTCAACTACGCTCTGTCTGAAAAGCCCTGCGAGGGAACCGTGTCAAAGCAAACCCGGTCTCCGAGTCATCGTGGTAAGCGTCGTCGGGCATAGCGGCGATCGACGACGGAGCCCGTTCGCGAACCGCCGGTGCCGTTTCGCCTGTGCTTGGGGCTCGCGTCCAGACCAGGAACTGGGATTCGGGCTGCCGCGAACCGTCGCACGACGATCCTTGCCATTTGCGATTGATTTCCGAGGTACTTTGTTGAACGCGTCCGCCGAAACCACCGAACGCCAAGGTGACGACGCGGAGCAGTCTGCGCTTGGCGGAGACCTCTCCGGCCGGATCGAGGGGCGGGTCGGAATGATCGCGAAGGCGAGCGCGAGTCAAACGGAATTCCTCAGGCGTCTGGCGACCGAGTTTTCAGAGGCCTTTGAACTCGATGCGGTGGGCGTCACCCATCCGGACTGGGACACGCCGATGATTTTGATATCGGCGAACGTCACGACGAGCCGAATCGACGGCGAGGGTGTGATTCAGATTCTTGGTTCGGCGACGAGTGCCCCAACCGCCTGCAACGTCCCGATTTGGACGGATGGTCGAAAGGTGAATTCGCGGGGTTTGCATGTGCAACTGAGCAATCAGAACGGTGTTTCCGCCGTGATATTGCTTTACGCGCACGATCGGTCCCCGTCGACGGTCGAGCAGGTGGGCGATCTCAAACGTCTCGCCGAGTATGCGGCACATTGCAGAACTGCGATCGCGGAACTCCCTGACGGCTCGGGGAGTGAGCCGAGCCGTTCGCAGTCGAATACTCATGCTATCTCGGTCGGCCAGAACCGTACGCTGAGGAGCTTCCACCGCGACCTCGATTTGAAGGGCACCGCCTATCGGATCGTGAATGAGTCCCGACGATTGCTGCAAGCGGATCGAGTGTCGTTGTTGATCGAGAAGCACCGGAACTTTCGGATGCTGGCCGTTAGCGGCGTTGCCGTCGTGGACCGGCGCGCCAACGCGGTGAAGGATGCGGAACACTTTGCGAACCGCGTCGCGGTCTTGGATCGGCCGCTATTGCTTCCAAGTGATGATCCGTTGCCGCCGCAGATTCAAGATTCTTTGGATCAGTACCTCGACGAGTCGGACGTCGCCAGCGTACTGGTCTACCCGATGTATCTTCCTCGCGACGCGGTGACGG
>JBCBLJ010000056.1:0-18454 GCA_038520195.1 Planctomycetota bacterium | reverse complement strand
CCCACACGATCAAAGGCTCGATCGGTATCTTTGCCGCACACGATTGTTTCGAGGCAGCGTCGACTTTGGAGCAAGCGGCGGCGGCCGGAGAATTGCGAGAAGTCGACGCACCTCATTTGACAAGGTCATGAATTGGGTTTCGACTTCTCGCAATTCTCCGGCCGCCGCCGCTTGCTCCAAAGTCGACGCTGCCTCGAAACAATCGTGTGCGGCAAAGATACCGATCGAGCCTTTGATCGTGTGGGCCGCCCGCTGGAGCGAATCCGCGTCGCCGGTTTCGACCGCCGACTGAACGTCTTTGAGTTGCCGTTTCGACTCCTCTTCAAACAGCTGGATCAGCTGAAGCGCAACTTCCGTCGAACCGCCGGTGTTCCGCGCAAAGCCGTCGGTGTCGAATGCCTCCAGTAATTCAGTGGTGCCCGCCCCGGAGTCTTTCCGCGGCGCATCCGCGGGAACCTCCGTTTGGTCCGCAAGGAGACTCCCGGAGCGGACCCGTCCACCGGTGTCGATGTCGGTTTCAGGCAGCCGCCGCTGGATCGCGATCACATCGCATTGCTCCACCATGCGAAACAGCTCTTCGCGATCAACGGGCTTCGAGAGGTAACCATCCATGCCGGCTTGCAAACATCGCTGCTCGTCGCCTTCCATGGCCTGAGCCGTCATGGCGAAAATTGGAATCGGATGCTCGCAACCGCGTTCTTGCTGGCGAATCCGTCGCGTCGCCTCGAGTCCATCCATCACCGGCATTTGGACGTCCATCAGGATGACGTCAAACTCGCGAGACAGAAAGCACTCAAGCGCGATCGCTCCGTTGACGGCGAGTTCCACTTCGTGGCCGCGATTTTGCAGCAGATTGATGGCGACCGTTTGATTCACCGGGTTGTCTTCGGCAAGCAAGACTCGCTTGATCGGTCGAGTCGTCTCGATCGTGCTCTCTAGCTCCAGAGTGTCACCGGCAAGAGTTGTTTCCAAAGACCCTTCGGCAAAGACGTCTGCGATCGAATTCAAAAGAGTCGTTCGAGCGACGGGCTTGAGGTGAACGTGCTTCACGATCGACAACGTCAATTCATCCTGCACTCTTGTAGAGTCGAACGATGTCAGCAGGATGACCGTGGTGGATCGTAGTCGCGGCGACGCAGCCATTTTCCTTGTGACCTCGTGGCCGCTGAGTCGCGGTAACGTGGTGTCCATCACGAGCAAGTCGAACGGCTCACCGGCGTCGGCACGGGCCATCAACTTCGCCAACGCTTGTTCGCCGTCGGCGGCCGTTTCGCAATCCATGCCCGTCGAACGCACGACTTCATCGAACAGAACTCGGTTCGTCGCGTTATCATCCACCACGAGAGCCGTTCGACCCTCGAGGTCAACTTCGATGGTTTTCGAGCTTTCCGGTGCCGCGCGCCCCATTGGAATCGTGAACGAGAAGGTGCTGCCCTGACCGACTTCGCTTTCGAGTTGAAGTTCACCGCCCATCAGGTCGACCAAACGAGAACAAATCGAGAGCCCCAAACCGGTGCCGCCGTATTGGCGAGCGGTGGAAGTCTCCGCCTGCCGAAAGGACTCAAAGATCTTGGTTCGATTGTCTTCCGAAATCCCGATACCGGTGTCGCGGACGGCGAAGTGAAATCGCGATGAACCATCGTCGTCCTTGCCCGTCCATTCGACGCTCAGCTCGATTTCGCCCTGCTCGGTAAACTTGATCGCATTGCTGATGAGATTCAGCACGACCTGCCGCAGTCGAGTGGGATCGCCGACCAATCGTTCGGGTACTTGTTGGCCGACATGCAAAATCATCTCCAACTGTCGATCCGAAGCCCGCTGCGCCATCGCATGCATGGCTTGCGCGAGCAACTGGTGGATAGGAAAGCCAACCGACTCAAGCTCGAGTTTGCCGGCTTCGATCCTCGAGAAATCAAGAATGTCGTTTAACAACTCCAACAACGACCGTGCCGAATCGAGTGCCAACGACTGAAATTGGCGTTGCTCTTTGTCCAAGTCCGTTTGCATCAACAGCTCACCCATACCGATGATGCCATTCATCGGCGTCCGAATCTCGTGGCTCATGTTGGCCAAGAACTGCGCCTTGAACGCTTCCGCTTCCCGGGCCTCTGCTGCAGACCGCTCCGCGACTTCCATCGCTTCGGTCAATTGCTTCTGAACGAGCCGTTCCACCGTGAGACTGCTTCGCAACATCGCGATCACCGCAGAACCACCCAACAGCAACGCCGCGATCGCCGCGACTCGGGCAATCACGGAAAGACGCGATGTCTGGATTGCGGAAAGCCAACTCTGCACCGGAAAGTCGACGCCGACGAGCGCCTCGACGGACCCGGATGCGTCATGGATGGGTGCGTAGGCCGAAACCCAAGTCCCCCACCGGTCGGTGTAGAACTGTTTGTCGAAGGTCATCGCGGTCCCGGCCAACGCCGCGTCGATTGGCACTCGATTGAAGCCCGATTTCCAAAACTCGCCGATGCCCGTGCGTGATTCCCGGAGCCCGATAAAGGCGCCATCGTTGTCATAGTCGGTTTCGGAATCGACGATGTATTGCAAGCGACCGTCGTCGGTACGGCGGAAGGTGTAGATGTCGGAGATTGTCGGATTGACCCGCAACCAATTCTTCTGAGCTTCAATCAGGGCGAGGTAGGTGGGGTTATCCGCTGGTGTCTCCAGACGGATGTCGGAGTGCCCGAGCTTTGCCAGCTCCAACGCGTACGTCGGCGCGAGCCCTTGAACCTGATTGATTAAGACCCGTTGTGTCTGCTCAGCGCATCGTTCGGTCCACCACCAGCCGACCGGTATCAGCAGCACCAGCAGCACGCCGCACCACCAGATCGTTGCATGCAATCGGCCGTTGCGTCGGAGGTGCAAAACTACCCCGGCGTAGACCGCCGCGAGTAGGCAGAGAAACAGCAGAAAATCGAGCCGGTATTCCACGATGTGGCGGGCTAAAGAATTCACCGGCACTCGGTCCCGCGTTGCCTTGGTCTCTCCTCAAACATCTCTCCTGCTGCATTATGCAACGCCGCCGGAACACTTGACTAGCACCACTCGAGCTTGCCCGGAACGTTTGTTTTTTGCTATCCATCGTCGATCCGCAGCCGAGTCACTGACCGCCGTGCAAAAGATGATTCAGACGTTTCACGCAACCTCGTTGCCGATCCCTCATCCGTTGAACGGATTTACCGCCGCGCAGGCGGCGTTCACGGTTCAAACGATGCACCTCCCCGACGCAGGAATCTCGGTCGTTTCCGACGTCGTCGCTCTCGGACGAGGGCCGCTATCGGCGGGCGGCTCCTATCGCAAAGAGTGTTTTTCGCAAGATGACGGTGCCGCCGCGTTTCGCCGACGCCGCAAGCATTGGCGTCTCGCGTTGGAGAGGCTGGTTCAGTCTCGTTGCGAACTACGGGAACCGACCGTCTGGATCACTGACGATTGGAGCTTCGGCTACTTCCACTGGATGTGCGATGCGTTGCCGCGGCTGGAGATGGTCGCGAGAGAGTTCGACCTCGCCGATTTGACGCTCGTTCTGCCACACAAAGCCACACGGTTCGATTTCATCACCGAGTCTTTGAAAGCGTTTCCGCTCGCGGGCGTGCGATTGCTTGGACGCTTCCAGTCGGCACGATGTCGCGAAATGGTGTTGCCGACTCACGTGGCGACTTCAGGCAACTACCGTCCCGAATTGATGGATGCGATTCGGTCGCGGTGTTGGCGCCACGTCGAGGTCAAGGATCGACAACCGGCGTCGGAGCGAGTCTTTATCAGTCGTCGAAATGCAACACGTCGGCGGCTGATCAATGAGACGGACCTTCGCGCAGTGCTCGTCAATCATGGCATTCGCATCATCGAAACGGATCGCATGGCATGGGCTGACCAGGTGAAGCTCTTCGCGACGACTCGCCAGCTCGTCTCACTGCACGGGGCGGGTTTGACCAACATGCTTTTCATGCCACCGGGAGGTGACGTGGTCGAGATTCGGGACCCCGTCGAACCGACGTCCAACTGCTACCTCACACTCGCGGGCGTTTGCGGGCACCGCATCGCCTATGTCGACTCCGCCAAACGAGACTCACGCAGCACTCATCACGCGGATGTGACCATCCAGCCGGCTGACCTCGATCGCCGATTGGACGAGTTGGCGACTGCCAAAGCAGCGTGAAGGGCACTCGAGCCTGGATTCACGACAACCCAGGTGAGGCTAGTGGTCCGTTACAGCTTGACTTTAGGGGCTGGCTACGGAAACGGTGTCAGGAACCAAAAACCAAATGGCCCGTAGGGTGATTCGCATTTTTGGTTCCTGACACCCTTTCCGACCAATTGGCTTACCCCAAGTTTTTTGGTGTCATAGGCCACTAGGCGGTGACGACAAGCCGTGCGAGATAGACGACGCCAATCAAAAGGATCAGTCCAGCGCGGATGTGGGCCCACGGTAGACTGCTGAGTCGACCGGACGTCTTGAACCACCGGGTGCCGAACGACTGTAGCGTGATGCCGACGATGGAGAGTGAACACGCAATCCCGGCCGCGAACAGCCCGATCACCGAGTACGCCGCGACCGGCGACCCGCCCGACATGCCTGTGAAGTAAGCCGCGAGTGCAGACGGGCAGGGCAACAAGCCGAATGCAACGCCCAGCAACGCACTCATGGAGTAGCTGGTCGAGGCTTTTGCTTTCGGCTCATGTTGATGCGCGCCGTGATCGTGATCACGGTGTTGACCGCATCCACACTTTACTGGCTTGGCCCGCGCGGCGGACCATAACATCCAGCCGCCGACGGCGAGCACCAAGAGTGCGCTCACCCAGCGAAGCGATTCCGTGACCGCGACGTTCTCGTGATCGTGGTCACCGGTCATCAAATGATGTGTCAAGTGAACCGCGGCTGCGATCGCGACCAGAGAGACCGAGTGGGCCAGTGCGCTGGAGACTCCCATGACGATCGGATGCCAAAAACTCCGTTTCTCGCCCGTCAGGTACACCAACATCGCGGTCTTGCCGTGCCCCGGCTCCAGCGCGTGAATCGCACCGAGGCCAAAGGCCAATCCAAGCGTCAGTTCGTGGGTGTGTGCATGCATCGGTGGGTCACAGCCGGGCAAGACAAGACAGATTTTGGACAACTACGCGGGAACCGGAAATCTGGTTCGTCGGGCTCACCTCACTTGAAGAGTCTAGTTCGACGAAGGTTCATATCGAACCAAAAAACTGTCCCGGCAACTCATGGCAACGTCGCGCCCGCCGTCGTGACCCGCGAAGTGGTCCCAGCACTCCCAAATCGAAGGAAGGACGGGATCGTCGACCATTCCGCGTTCACGTCATCCGTTTGAGAGACCCGTGGACAACGCATCGGGATGCACCGTCCCACATGGTCTGACCAATGCTGAATGTACCGTGATCATGCGCGAAGCCGTGACGACCCCACGGCGGTCGCGATCAAGAACAATCCACCGGAGAGCAGGATGAGCATTCGGAATTGCGTCGACCGCATGGCGTTGATGCTCGATTCAAGGCCGAGGTCTCCAAGGTTAAGGCTGGCGACGGTCAGGACGAGGCCATAGCGCTCAAAGGTCAGCGCACTGAGAATCTGAAATGCCTGAAACCGATAGGCCAACAGATAAAGCGTGCCGACCGCCAAGAGATAGCCAAAAGTGAGCAGGTTCGGCGCGGCTTGATTCTTCGCAAACGAAGCGATTAGGAGGCCGACCGAAAAGTAGCCGCACGTCTGACCGATCATCGTCCCCCAAAGCAACGGTGAGCCGAGAGTCGCAGGCTGAATCGCGGCGACGACCATGGCCGACGTGGCGATGGCAAGCCCAATGTGCACGAATGCTTTGGATGCGATGAATTCGAAATAGGTCGCCGGAGTGAGCAAGAGTGCCCGCAACGCCCCACGCTCGCGTTCCTGGGCGGTCAAAGAAACGAGTAAGCCGCACGCAGAAAAGAACTGAATGGTTGTCAAAAGTGCCGTTCCGATCAGCGTCACACTGAGAATATCCGCGACCGAAACGTTCGCCAGGGCGTTGCGAGCCGCCGCTGCCTGCGTTGGTTGAGTGAGTGGTTGGCTCGTCTCGAAGAACTGGCCCATTTTGCCGAAGTACTCGAGCGAGGCTGATAAGAACCAGCGAGACACGGGCCACAAGACCTGCGGGTCGGCACCCGGGTAGCGATAGTGGATCGGACGCCGAATCTGCTGGCGATCGGCAAAGAACCTTGGCTCGTGCAACTCGATCACACAGACGTTTGCCGGATAGGCGTCTGCATCAAATTGTTCCACTTCCACGAAACGAATATCGAACTCCCTGGGAGTGCGGCGCTTTAGCGATCGGATCCAATCGGGATCCTCGTTCTTGAGGTAGACGATCCATGACGCACCCGGGCCCGCATTGGGCGATCCATCGGCAGGCTCGTTCTGTTCTTGATCGTTGCCCAAGCCGCTCGATGCGACCAAAATGCCGACCAACACAAACATCCCCAGCAGCATCAACGCCGGACCGTTGCGGACAAGGCGGGCGAAGTCTTTCCGGACCAAAGCGATCACAACATAGGGACGCATCCTCACTTGTAGGTCTCTCCGGTAAGTTTTCGAAAAACATCTTCAAAGCGAAAATCGAGCGAGTGCACACGTATCTCTGACTCGGCGCGGATCAGCGACGACAGCTCGGCACGCGATTCGGGGTCGTCCATATCAAATAGTCGTCGAACTTGTTCCCCGTCCACGTCATGTTCGACTCGCACCTTACGTTCCGCGTGTCGTGTCATGAAAGCGCTCGGTGTATCGCTGTCGACGAGCCGTCCGCGCGACAGGATGGCGACGCGGTCGCAGATCTCCTCGACCTCCGTCATGTTGTGGGTGGTCAGAAAAACCGTGGTCCCTTCGTCGCGAAGCTCCCTCAATAGTTGACGGACCACGCCGGTGGAGTGTGCGTCCAAGTTGGCCGTTGGCTCGTCACAGAACAGAATCTTTGGACGATGCAGGATCTCGCGGGCGATCAACAGCTTTTTGCGCATTCCCTTGGAGTAACGTGACACGGCAAGGCTTGCGGCTTCGGATAGCTCCAGCCGCGCGAGAGCTTCGTCGACGCGTTTGTTCGGCAATCGGTAAAGCGAGGCAAAGATCCGCAGGTTCTCTCGCCCGCTGAGTTCTTCAAAGTGATCTTCGGTGTCAGGCACATAGCCACACAATCCTTTCACTTTGTCGATTTGATTCGGGATCGAGAAACCAGCGATCTGAACGGTGCCGGACGTTGGACGCAACACGCCGGTCAGCACTCGAACGGTGGTCGTCTTTCCTGCCCCATTCGGTCCCAGAAAGCCGAACACTTGTCCCGGAGCAGTTTCGAGAGAGAGCCCATCGACGGCGACGAACTTGCCGAACTGAACACGCAGTTGGTCGATCTGAATCATCTCGAACTTGGCCGTTCTCGCGTGTGACTGGTTGGAGTCTCGAAATGAATCGCCGCATTCCAATTCGACCGAGGTCGATTCGCGCGGTAAAGGCCGAACCAACCGTTCACCCCTCGCACAGGAACCTCCGGTGTTTCGGCGGCATGTTATCGTCACGACAACCTGGCGCTGACCGGGACAACGAGGAATGTTCAGGCGATCGACGTCCCCACCGATGCTAAGTCGGGGATGTTCTCCGGAGCGACCATCGTGGAGTAAGGCGTCGTCGCGTGAAGCCCCCGGAACAGCAACTCACGTTACCTCCCGAAGGTGGTACAGCGGTCAATTGGCGGCGGCCATGCGACACTGGCCAAGCCATTTTTGCAATTATTTTGCATCTGCATTGCAAGACCGTTTACTTTTGTTTCGACGTTGACAAGAATCGGGCAGTCGAGAGAAGGCGAGCCCCCGATCGCCAATGGCTCGAAGACGGTCGCGATTGGTTCCGGAGGTGAAGGGTTGTCGAGAAGAGCAACAACTCTAGTCATTGTGGACTAAGGCGCGAGCGCATTCGGAAATCAAACGCCATCCGTTTCGTACGGGAATAACTTCTCTTTTCTCGCGTCTACTATCGAATGACTACCGGAGCCGTACGAGCTGACTACTGTTGAACTCTAGATTCACCCGACGGTCCTCGTTCACTATAAAGTCGCGCGGTTTTGGCGGCCGCTGCCGCGCGAGAACTCGGTCAGGCGGCTAACTTTTTTTAGACTCGTTTTTTCCATAAGGGAAATAGAATGCGTAACTTGTTTACGAACAAAAAGGGCCAAGGCTTGCTTGAGTACGCCTTGATCCTCGCTGGCGTCGCGTTGATCTGCTTGGTCGGAATCACCATGGTCGGTCACAAGACTCAGGACTTGCTTGCAGCAACCGCGACCATCCTTCCGGGCGCTCACGAAGACGGCAACAGCTCGCTGTTCAGCGGTCGACTCATCGAAACCACCGGTGGCGGTGCAGCTTCGGATACCACCTTGGACCTCGTGCAAATCTCGAACAACAAGGGTACCGCGCGATTGGGCAACCGAGCTGGTTTCACCGGCAGCTTCGACGGCCTGATCTCCGACTGATCGTCGCGTCTTGCCGACAGTATGATTCACGGGCCCTCCGCGTCAGTTTTCATTGGCGCGGAGGGTTTCGTGTTCATCGAGTTTGCTCGTCGGTTTTCAGCGATGTGAACTAAGCGATGACTCAATGACTTTGCTTTTGCTGCTGTGCCTGTTTCTGCTGACGGTTGCAGCGGTGATCGACTTGGCGACCCGCGAGATCCCGGACTGGATACCGGTCCTCGTCGTTATCTTGGTTTTATTTTTCGCCGTCCTCGACATCGCGAATCTTCGCTGGTGGATGATCGTCAGCGGGACTGTGTTAGGTTTTGGATTGGGTTGGCTGATGTTTCATTGGGCTCATTTTGGGGGTGGTGACGCGAAGTTGATCGTCGCCGTGGGAGCCGTTTTGGGACCGTTGGGTTTGGTCATCGCCATGGTCTGGATGGCACTGGCCGGTGGGCTGCTCGGGCTCATCGCGATGGCTCGTGGTCAAAAGGAATTAGCGTACGGCCCAGCGATCGCATTGGGATACTTGGGTTACTTGATTTGGCCCACGGGCTTGCTGCCTCGATTGATGCAGTCAGCTACGATAGGAATAACGTCGTAAAGATCATCCAAATGATTCTTGTACCTACCGAAAGTCGACTGCCTCGCCGCCACGTGTGCGTGTTGCATCGCAAAAAGCGGCATCGACGGGGTCAATCGCTGCTTGAATTCGCGCTCGTTGCGTTGGTGGTCTACTTTTTGCTTGCCGGGATCCTGACTTTTGGTCACGCGCTCTTCGTGGCCCAGGGGCTACAGACTGCGGTGGATGTCGGTGCCAGAGAGATTTCTCGGACACCTCTACCGGCGGACGGTGAATTGGAAGCCCTCTTGGCGGATGGTTCTCTCGCCGGCATCTACGATGACGACTTCCTCGTCTTTGATCTCGCCAACCTTTCAGGCGGTCAGAACTTCTTCGTGGACATCGTTCCGACTTGGCCGACGCTGAATCAACAGTTGGCGACGATGATGATCGTCGATCGCCCCGATCTTGATGGTGATGGAACGGCGGATGCAAACTTCCTGCGTTATCCCGGTGCACTGCTCACTGCGGACCCGGCCAATCCGACGCCGACAGGTTACACCGTGGGCATTCCAGTGGTGACCAGCCGGGATGGAAGTGGTAGCGAAACGATTCGCTGGGTTCCCGTGGTCGAAGAGATCGATACCGAGAACAACGATGATGGCGCTGGGGCTAGCCCGGATCCCTTTCGTGTCTCTTCCAGCCAGCGTGGCATCGTCGCGCTGAGGATCAACTATCCCTTCCAGTCAGCGTCGATGAGCAGCTTCCGGCCAAGCCCCGCGGGTCCATTCGAACCAAACCTGGGGCTCGCCAACGTGGCGGTTGATGAGGACGTGGTCGAGGAAAACCCTGCGGAACGACCGGGCGGCCTGACCGGCGCAACACTCCCTGGCGGTGGCACCTACGGAGGGCAGTACGGATTGGGGGCGCAGGATGCGGTTGGGGGGAATCCGCTGAATGTGACCGGTGGCCTACCTGTGCGACCGTACCGTCGTGTGATTTCCGCGCAGGCGATCTATCGCCGAGAGGTTTTTGAATAACACTGCTGTTCAGTAGGCGCCAACATCAGGGAGTTGGGGCGTTACCAAGGCACGGATGCTGCATCGCGAAGGACGAGCCAAACCATGAGAAGTGCAAAAACCAATCGACGGCGCAGCTCTGCCAGCTTCTGGCTCGGGTCGATGCTGATCTCGTTGATGGCGGTCGGCGGGATTGTCGGCTTGCTGTTGTTGTTGGGCGTGAATCTGAATCCATTTGCGGCCCCACCGGAAGACACGTTTGTGGTTCAAATCCCAGTCGCCAGCCAGCCTGTCCCGGCTTACGAGCGGATCGCTCGCGAACACTTGATCGATCCTCGAACGGGTGACTTCATGGTGCAGAAGGTGCCGCCTAGCGCTACCATCGGCATGTCGATTACCGGCATCACTGCGGACGGCTCGCATGTTGAAAGTCAAGTCGAGGACATCCGCAACGTGGACGAACGAGTCGTCTTTGTCGTTACCGATGGGCGCGAGGTTCACGTCGATCGGACCATCATGCTGGGAGGCACCTTGATGTCCGCCGGCGAGATCATCGGGCGAGTGCTGAAGAAGGATAAGAAGGCGGGGATGGGATTTCGCGAGGCGATCTTCTTCCCGCAGGGTACCCCCGAGGGCATCGCGGGTGCGACTCCGCCAGGGATGCGTGCGATCACTTTGGACGCAACGAAATTGACTGGCGTGCATTCGCTCAATGCCGGGGACCAGATTGACTTGATCGCCAGCGTCAAGGTCGAAGAAGCGGGCTCCTTTCAACCAGGCGGCAGCTTGCCCGGAGCTGCCTTCTTGAACAGCAATTCACGTGGCAAGAGAGCCGAAACGAAGACCGAGCCGATACTGCTGACGCAGGGAGCGATCGTGTTGAAACCGGTCTACGTACGAAACGAGGTTTCATCGTCACAATCCTTGACGCAGGGAAGGCGACTTCAGAACGTACCGAAGTACGAAATCGCGATCGCCTTCGCACCTGACGACATCATCCCACTACAAAACGCGCTCAGCGAATCTCTAGAAATCACCTGCATCACACATACGATGAGACCCGAGGATGAGCAAGCGACTTCGCCGTCCATGTCGGATGTTGTGAACGAACAGCTTGTTCCTGTGACCGTTCGAACGATCCTGGCGTACGACGTGGTGGGCCGCGAAGCATTCGTCAGTCCGGCCACGCGCCAGTTGCGAATGGAGCCGATCAGCCAACAGGAGATTGATCGCCAGGGAATCATCACGACACTTGGCGATGCGATCGGCACGGTCGCGCGGCGTGACATCCCGGCGGGTCATTTTTTGAAGAAGTCTGATCTTCTGTCCGGTGCGATCAAGCCAAGAACCACGGAGCCGTCTCCGATTGAATCAATCGATGCATCCACGCGTCGTGATTCACAGATGCGGTTCGTCTCCGAACGCGTCGGTGACCAAAATGAATCCGATGTGAACGGCGGACAGGCCCCTGAAAGTAGTGTTGCCGTTCAGACCAAACAGGGCTCCGACCGAGAGTCCAGCCGGTCATCAGTTGCCGCATCGACGCAATTGACGATGCTTCAAGACGTAGGCTCCGGCCCGACGCCCGCTCCGACGACGGTTGGCGCTCGACCGGCGATCACGAGTTTTGTTCCGCGGGGTTTCACTGCTTTCGCGATCCCTTGGAATCGCTTGTATGGGGCAGAACACCTGCAGATTGGTGACGAGTTGGATCTTCTGGCGAGTTACTCGCTAAAGAATGAAACACAGGAGGAGGAAGTTGAGACTCGGCCCGACGGAACGAAAGTGACTCGCAAGCGTCAGGACATCGCGTCGCGCGAAACGCTGCGAACCTGGGACGAGTCCTTTGGCCTACGTGGCGAGCCTTGGTTTGTCGCCAGCGATGCCATCGTCGTAGGACCGGTCGGTTTCCCAGCTCCGGCACCCGCGCTTCGGGCGTTAGGAGACTCGGGGAGTGCATCAGCGGTCAGCGCGACCTCTCTTTCTGGACCTCCATTGTTGGTTGCGGTCGACGACCGTGACGTCGAACCTTTGGCCGCAGCCATGGCGACAGACGGCGTTTTATTCACGGTCGCGTTTCATCCGTCGGAAACCAGTCTCGAAACGGATCCGCAAACGAAAAAAAGTTGCGATCGCCGCACAGGATAGTGCGGCCTACGTGCAGCTCACCGACACGATGTGGAAAGGCAATCGCCGCCGCCCGATATCCCGCCTGGTCTCTCGCGAGGACAAACGGTTCTCTAGGGCATTGACCATCGAGGAAATGAAAGCGTTTGAGTTCCGCGTGTTGCGACGTGCTAAGCGGCGTGGTGAGTTCTTTACGGCCAACGACTTTCTTCCCGAAGGTGCCCAGCCAGGTATCGCAGCCGCAGCGGGGCCCGGTGAAACCATCTTTGCAGTGGCCGACCGCGAGATCGAGGGATTAGATATCTTTCAGGCCGACGACTTGGTGACGATCTTGGTCCGTGCGGTTGTGAAGCCGCCGGCGGGCATTGCCGGTGGGGGACTCGACTTGAAACGCCCCGTCTCGACGGTGGTCGTTCCGTCGGCCCGTATCGTGCGAGCTTCGCAATCCGGCCAAACGATTCTTGCGGTCGCTGATGGCGACCTTACCCGGTTGCAAGCCGTCTGGGCGCTCTCAATGTCCGAGGAAAATGGCGGAAGTGAGCGTTCCCATTTGCTCGCCGTCGCGTTGCCGCGTACCGGTTCATTTGTGCCCGGGAGCCAAGACGACTTCGCCTCCATCCCAACGCTGTCAGGAGGACGCTACCCGGGCCGTTTTGCATCGGTGACCGACTCGAGCCAGCAGCCAGTTTCCGCCTCGAAGTCGATTCCTTCCTTTGATCCGTTTAGCCAAATGAAACGGATGGACGTGATCGTTGGCGGAAAACGCGAACGCTACATTTTTGGCGGTGAGAATGCATCGAGTGGCTCCGCCTCCGGGCTCCCGTCTTACAACTTCACGGGGCAGTGAAGTGATGGAGCCAAGCGAATCAATTCGACATGTAGTGCGTGGGCGATCAAACGCTGGCGGGTCGATCCTCGAAGCGACGATGGGTTGGGACCGAGCATCCTTAAGCACACCGGTCGGTTCGCGGTGGCTCGTGAAGCAACGCCGTTCTTCTCGTCGCGGCTACTCGCTCGTCTTTGTTGTGTTGATGTTGTTCGGCATCATGGCATTGGCGGGATCGGTGATTGATCTCGGTTTCGCTCGCCTTGCCCAGCGGCAAATGCAAGTGGCTGCGGATAGCGCCGCGATCGAGGGATTGAGGGGCGAGGGTGCTGCGCCTTACATCGACCGACGCGAGAGTGCGAGAGACTTCGTCCACTGGCACTTTGACGACGACCTGGATGCAGCCGGCACGTACCCTTTGGATGACGACGGAGCTTTTGGGACGGGAAGCGGGCAATTCGGTGCTGGGCCACAGCTCACATTCAGCGGCGGCCTTGGCGACCCTTCGCTGGACGCCAGTCGAACGATTGAAGTCGATCCGGACAATCCGGTTTTCAAGCCTGTGATGGAGGATGGAACCCAATCGGCAGCGGGCACGTTCCAGGTCGCATTGCGTCGCGGTGGCACCACCGTACCGACAGCAGACCTTTACTCACAAGGAAGCGCCGTACCGTATCTGTTCGCGCGCGGTTCGCTTTCAAACCGTCAGTTGATCTCGCGTGGAATCAACGTGGGGGCTAACGGGGTTGCAGAGCCTCGACTGGCGATGTCCGTCGGAGCACCGCAGCCCGCCCAAGGGATGGTCGGAAGTCTCGGGATGGCGATCGAACTTGGGACGTGGCAAACCGGAACACAGCCCATCGCGAGCACGAACTGCTTCATTTCGAATGCTCGTGTTGTCGGCGATCCGGTAACCAACACCAATGCAGTACTCACTAACCAAACGGGACTTGTCGGTTTATTTCTCGATACGCCTGAGATTGACCGCCGAGTGGTGGCGTTCGGTTTTGCAAGTGTCGATGCCAGCGGCGGCGTTACCGTCGACACGTCACAACTTGTCGCGCTCGAAAATGCTTCGGCCGTCTTCGTGAGTGGCTTCGATCCAGGCACGCCGATCTCAGCCATCTTGGAAGCGATCGGCCCGGACGGCGCGGCTCTGGCTTTGCAACCTGGGATCGTTCACGCCTCGGTCTCAGTGAGATAGCACCATGACAAACATTGAAGAAATCCTGGTTCTCAGCGATGACACGCGGCTCCAAACCGAGTTACAAAACGCGGCCGATGCGCTGGGCGAAGCACAACCGCGGCTTCGATACGTGGCCGATCGGCGAGACCTGATGGAAGCGGTCCGTTCGAAGCCACCCGGGATGATCCTTGCACCGTTTGGCGATCAACCAAGCGATGTCGCAAGTCTCGCGAAGGAACTCGACGAGCTAGCACCATCGATACCATTTGTCGCCATCTTTCGCACCGACGGATTTCGGGACGACATCTCGGAAAGCAATGTGCTGATCGAAGCGATGCGTGCCGGCACACGTGATTTTCTACGGAGGCCGATTTCCACGACCGAATTACGGACACTGCTCGACAACCTCGGGCAATTCGATGGGAGGTCCGCGGGTGCTGACGTCACATTTGGTCGCGTGATCACCTTTATTAGCAACAAGGGTGGCGTGGGCAAATCGACGTTGGCAACCAATACGGCCGTCGGCTTGGCCAGGCGATATCCCGATCGCGTACTGTTGATCGATGGCTCGCTTCAAATGGGCGTGGCAGCCGCTTTGTTGGATGTGCAGCCCAGGGCGACGCTGGCCGATGTCGCTGACGAACGTGATCGATTGGACGCCACGATGATTCGTCAAATGGCAACGCAAACGGAATTCGGCGTCCACTTGCTGGCAGCTCCCGATGACGCGGTCGAGGCGATGGAGGTCGACGATGCAGTCATGTCACGAGTCATCACCCTTGCCCGGCGCTCCTACGATTTTGTGATTGTCGATACGTTTCCGATGTTCGACAGTGTCGTGGTCGCGATTCTCGATCTGAGTGATCGCGCCTATGTGGTGATGGAGAACGTTGTTCCAACACTACTGGGGGCGGTTCGCTTGTTGGATGTCTTAGAACGGATTGGATTCCCGGCTCAAAGACAAAGATTGATCGTGAACCGAATGCAACGTATTGCGGGCAGTCTTTCGCTTCCCGACATCGAGTCGCGATTGGATCGTTCGATCGACCATGTCCTTCCATTCGATAAACAAGTCATCGCTGCCGCGAACTGTGGCGAGCCCATCGGCGCTCGTTCAATCAACTTTGGTTTCGGCGGCTTTGGGCGTCCGCTGCAAGCCTTGGTTGATGAGGTGGATTCGATGGGACGACAAGACAGCGTTGATCAAGAGCAACCTGTTGTCGCTGAGCCGATACCGGCATTGGCGGTCGATAACGCGGTCGAAGAATCCTGAGGGTGCTTCCGAGCGATCGGGAAGAACAAGCAATGGGCAAAGATCGACCAAGCAAAGATCCTCGAGAAGTCCTTTCTCGAGCCGTCTTGAACGTACCGCGAAGTCACGTTCGCGCGAACAACAAGCGAAAGACAACTTCTTCTTTGGTGGCGCCGCCATCAAATGCATCTCCCGTCCCCAATGGCGCGGTCTCGTATCTCAGGGTAAAAGCGGATCTGCACCAGCAGTTGCTCTCGGACCTGGATCGTCGCAATTTGATCAATGCCGACGAAGATCAATTGGCTGACGTTGTCGAGGACTTTGTCGAACAAGCGCTCGACGTCCAGGACCTTGCACTCAACGATACCGAGCGTCGCCAAATGGTCGACGACTTGTTGGAGGAAACACTGGGGGTTGGCCCGCTGGCGCCGCTGCTGGCCGATCCTGCGGTGACCGATGTGCTGGTCAACGGCCCCTACCGAGTTTTCATCGAGCGGTTCGGGCGATTAGAAAGCACTGATGTACGCTTTCGCGACAGCGAACACTTGGTGCGGATCATTCAGCGCATCGCCGCGCGCGTTGGCCGGCGGATTGATGAATCCTCGCCGATGGTCGATGCCCGTTTGCCCGACGGCAGTCGTGTCAACGCAACACTCCCGCCGGTCACGATTGATGGCCCCACGCTTTCGATTCGTCGTTTCGGGAAACGGCGGCTACGGCGAACCGACTTGATGGGACTGGGAATGTTCTCGCCCGCGATGCACGAGTTGATGCAGTGGGTGGTTCGCGGCCGCAAAAACGTCCTCGTCGCCGGCGGAACTGGCTCGGGTAAGTCGACTTATCTGGGCGCAATCGCGGAAACGATACCAAATCGAGAGCGGATCGTGACCATCGAGGATGCGGCTGAGTTGATCTTGGATCAAGAGCACGTCGTCCGAATGGAAACCCGGCCGCCGAACGTTGAAGGGATGGGCAAAATCGCCGCTCGTGATTTGGTGATCAACGCATTGCGGATGCGTCCAGACCGAATCATCGTCGGCGAAGTGCGCGCGGGTGAAGCACTCGACATGTTGCAAGCAATGAACACCGGGCACGATGGGAGCCTGACGACGATTCACTCCAACAGCCCCCGTGACGCCTTAGCGCGATTGGAAACCATGGTGCTGATGGCGGGACTGGAATTGCCGTCCAAAGCGATTCGCGATCAGATCGTTTCGGCGATTCAGTTGGTCGTTTACATCCGCCGTTACGAAGACGGCGTGCGTCGAGTCCAAAGCATCGCGGAAATCACGGGGATGGAGGGCGACACGCCGCAATTGCAGGAGATCTTCGTGTTTCGTTCGCGGGGACGCGAAGGCAAACGAATCGCCGGTGAATTTGTTGCAACGGGAATCGTGCCTCGGGTCGTTGAACAACTGCGTGCCGAAAACCACGACATACCGATGTCGCTCTTCAACAAGGGATCGTGACTGAGGTATGTGGCAAACGACATTGATCGTCGGTTGGCTCGGGGTGACCGCCTTGGTCGCCGCCGGTTACGGCACGCTGAGGCGTCGTGAATTGGCCTGGCAGCGGTTTTCCGAGTCAGATGACGCGGCGAATCTAGCAGAATCGGAAAGCGGACCCGTCATCGGAACGCGGCGACTGCGACGTCGTTGGATTTGGGTACCCTGGGTTCTGGGCGTCGTGGCATCTTTGCTGGTGTTGTTTGTCGCGCAACTGTCCTTTCCCTATGTGCTTTCGGTGGGTTTGCTCGTCGGACTATTGGCCAGTCAGTTCGAAGCCTATATCTTCGCCCGCCATGCGGCAAAACTCGAACGGCAACTCGCGGATGCGGTCGACATCATGATTGGTGCGGTCGGCGCCGGCGCCAGTGTCGGTTCGGCGATTGATGCTGCCATTACTGAATCACGTGCGCCGTTGAAGCCCTACTTGGAAGAAGTCGCCGGACGGATTCGGTTGGGTGATGACGCGGCGGAGGTGTTTCGATCGCTCGCAGAGCGAGTTCCCTTGGAGACGTTCCTGCTGTTCAGTTCCGCACTCAGTATTCACTGGGAGGTCGGCGGAAAATTGACATCGACACTGACGACAGTTGGGCGAACCATTCGTGATCGGATTGAAGTCGCACGTCGGATTCGCTCCAACACGGCTCAATCCCAGTTTTCGACGCTTGCCGTGATTTCGTTGACCTATTTCGTGGCGGCGGTCGTTTGGCGAAATGATCCCCAACGGATGGAAGAGTTTGTCCGAACAACAGTGGGCAGTTGGTTTGTCGCGGGATCCGTGCTCTTGCAGGCCGTCGGCATTGCGTGGATGAATTGGATCAGCAAACCCAAGTTCTGACGAGCAAATCGCCATGGTAAAAATAGTCTTCGCTCTCTTGGGTTTCGCGGCATTGACCGTGGCCGCCATCGTTTCGTGGCGTTGGCTTTCGCTACGGTCGAGATCGCAGCAACGGTGGTTTGAAGCGTCTGGCAGTGAGGCTTCGAGCGTCTCCGAGGACATGTCGGCACTCAGCGATATGGACCGGCGCGGCGCGCTTGGCCGCTGGCTTTATCGCGCGGGATATCGCGGTCCCTCCGCAGTTCCTGTTTTCCTGGTGGCGACCGCCGCGTGTACAGCAATCGGACTCACGCTGGCAATCTTGTTTACATTTTCCGGCCTCCAGACCTTTGCCGAACAGATTGTGGTCGGCATTCCGGGCGGAGTCGGCGAGACGTTTTTGCCCGTGGTCTGGGTCGCCCCCTGGCTCATTTTTTTGGTGATCGCGTTTGCTCCGCTCTTGGTCGTTCGTGCGTCCCGACGTCAACGCGTGGAAACGATCGAGCAAGATCTGCCACTGTCACTGGAACTGCTTTCGACACTCAGCGAAGCAGGCCTCGGTTTCGATGTTGCCGTGAGCAGGATTCAGCGAACTCGTCTCGGCGGGAGACCATTGGCGAGTGAGTTCCAATTCTTCCAGGCCGATTTGCTGGGTGGACGAAGCCGGGTGG
>JBCBLJ010000298.1:0-8988 GCA_038520195.1 Planctomycetota bacterium | reverse complement strand
TAAGAATACAAGGCGACTAGAGATTAAGAGACCGAGCTCGCTTAGTCTATGTGGTGGGTGGCACCAATTGTGCCAATTGTGGCACCAATTGTGGCACCAATTGACCCAAGGTTCTCGTGAACGATAACACGCGCGGCCGGCTCGAAAATGTGTTGAGCGTGCCGTTCCAGAGTGTTAACGCGTCGCAAACGGTATCCACCACCAGCCTTGGCGGCAGCCAGCAAGCCGGGACAACCATCGATGTGACGCCACACATCAAAGAGAGCAATGAGCTGGAGTTAGAATTCAGCGTCGAGTTCAGTTCGTTCGCCGATGGCGGAATTGCCGCCTTGCCGCCACCACGACAGATCAGTAGCACAGAAAGCACGGTCACTATCCCAGATGGTCACACCGTGATCGTGGGTGGCCTCAAGCAGGTGAGCACAAGTAATACCTACACCGGAGTCCCATTCTTGGAGCGAATTCCACTGATTCGCACTCTAACGGGACAGCAGAGCGAGGGGATGCAAACGACCTCGTTTTTCCTTTTCATCAAACCGATCGTCGTTCGAGACGATGAGTTTGCGGGACTGAAGCACATGTCGGCCAAAGACATTCTGCGGTCTGGCGCGCCAGGGAGGTTTCCCCGAAGTACACCGATGATGCTTCGTGGGGCTGGACCAAATGTCCAGTCCGCCGAAATGTGCCTCGAAGACATCGAGGTCTTCGAGGCGACACCCTAAGCCTAGCGAGTCATCGGGCTTCGTTTGGCGCGCGAACCAACTTTGCTTCGCCCGACACTGTTTGCCTTGTTCGCTTCGACCGCGACGTGCCGCTACCGGTAGGATTCAACCGGCTTTGGAGTTACACCCAGTTTTTCGTAGTTGAAGCCTGACTTCAGCGGTTTGTATTCGCCGATGATTTCGACGCTCCGGTCAGCGGAAATCTTCTCCTCCATCCCAAGACCCCAGTAGACGCCGTTGACCGCCAGGCGGCGCACACCGGCGTTAGCAAAATCCTCTGCCGATCCCATCGTGAAGTGCAGGATTCGCGACTCGCGTCCGCCGTTACCTCGCCAAGTCTTGGTCCAAGCGATCGGCAGCGGTTCCTTGTTTGCATTGGGCGGTGAGGTCGGGTTGAGATCGACCTGCGGTTGACCCAGAACGAGGGCCGTGCAGTCGTCAGGAAACGGAAAGCGATCGTTGTGGCAACGATAGACATCGGATGTGCCCCAGATGTCGTCGACACCTCGGAGGATCGGATGCTCTTTCTGCTCTTCGATCGCCATTCCGCGAGTCGACTCGCGATGCCAGCCGCCGTGATGACCCATGAACGTGCCTCCCAGCAGTTCTCGCAGACCTACCCATCGATCATCCACCTCGTACTTTTTGCCACCGAGAAATCCGTGGTTCGCAGTTCGGAGTGCGATGATCGGTTTGCCGGAGTCGAAGTAATCGTGAAAGTGCTGCATCTGGTCATCGGGAAGACGCATGAAACGCGACAGCCAGATCAAGCAATCGGCGCTTTCAAGTTGCTGTAGACCCGGAATGCGGTGGCACCGCGATTTGTCCTTGAACGGCGCCGGCAGCGTCGGGTCGACGTGGCCTTCGTCGTTGACCGAGAACAGGACGGTGCAGTCGAATCCGTGGTGGTTCGACAAGACTTTCGCCAACATCGGCATCGATTGCTCGCTTCGGTATTCCTGTTCGGCGGCGATCAAGACAACGTGTTTACCGCTCCCGGGTAGTCCTCGATCGCCCTTGTATTTCAGCCACAGGTCGACGTCATCTCCGCCTTCTTCTTCGCCGCTCTCTTGGATCGCGACCAACTCGGAATCATCGGAAGCCGGAATCTCATTGAGAGTGTAGTAGGCACTCGTGTGCAAAAGCGATTCCCCGTCCGCGGACTTCATGTTGGGAAGATGAAAGTCGTGGACGTGCCCTTGAACAAGACCATCGACATCGATGCGAACGTCGCGTCCATCATCGGAGACCCATGCCTTCGTCACCGTCGGCGTGGTCTGGTCGACTTCGGGGCTACCGTAAGCCTGTCGATACATGTGAGTGAAGGTCTCAAGGCGATAAGTCGTCGGGTCCGCCGCGATCTTCCGATCAACCGGCTTGGTGAACTTCAAGAGGAACCCTTGCGGTCGGGCCTTGACCTCTTTGATTTCGAAGGGGACACGCCCGGTCCAATCGAGACGTTGGATCGCGTAGGCCTTCGGGCCGCGGACCGGCCAGCCTCGGTTGGTGCCGCCCGCGATGAGGTTTCCGTTGGGTGTGAACTGGACTGCCAGTAATCCCGTGTCGAAACCTTCTCGAAACGGATAGCAGGCACCCTGCCAAACACCGTTTACCTTTTCGGTCGTCGCCCGCATGATGACGCCGAGACTGAAATCGGCGACGAAGATTTGGTTTTCGAAGGGACCGAATTTTCCGCCGGTGCGATCGACCATGAAGCCCGAAATCGATCGACCCATCCGTTTGTACGGAAACACCACGGCATAGGGGACGAGTTCCTTGACGCGTTTGCGTTCGATTTCCAAACGGGACGGAGTATTCGGCTCGACCGGGGTCGGCCCCATTTGAGGCGCAAGCTCATACCAGTTGAAACTCACCGGATGACCCATGAACCCGCCTGGCTGCAGTACTTTCAGGCTACAGGAACCGTTCCATGGCCCTTGGCTTTCGGCGTAAAACATGACACCGTGCTCGTTGGGACCGATCCCGCACGGGCTGCGTATCCCGCTACAGATCGGGATTGTTTTTCCGTCCGGCGTTATCTTGAGGCACCAACCGCGAAACGGCACTTTGGAGTTGTAGGACTCCGACAGGCACAGCGCGACCCAAAGATTCCCGTCTTTGTCGGGTTTTGATGCGAACGCGAATTCGTGGTAATTGCGGAAGCCCCATCGATCGCTGAGCGTGTCAAATCGATCGGCGCGGCCGTCGCCGTCAATGTCGGTGATGCGAGTGACTTCGGTTTGCTGGTTGACGTAAAAGGAGCCGTCTCGGTACGACATGCCGAAGATTTCATCGAGTCCCTCGGCGAATTTGCTGAACCGTGGCTCGGGGTGTTCTTGAAAGACATTTTCGGCGATCAACAGGTCCCCGCGTCGTGTCGCGATGGCCAGTCGTTTCTGATCGGGCATGACTTCAAAGCTACCCGCTTCGATCGCGAGCTCTTTCGGCAAGGGGACATCGACCATCCGGTAGTATTCGGATTCCGACTCGCCAGTGCCCCAGTATTCTCCAAGCGGCTCTTGTTGTGGCACGCACGTCATCGCAATGAACGCGATGATTTTTTGCAGAAGAAGCATCATGAGCCTGTGGCGATTGAATGGACGGTCGAGTGCTGTTGCTTGAATTCTTGGCGTGTCGAAGAACTATTGCCACTGGTATTTGAGAACCAATTCGATTGCCTGATTTGTCTCGAAGTCGAGTCGAATGATGGCCATCTTTGACGCCTTGTCGTCGACCAGTATCGCCGATTGATCGGAGGCGATTTGGATGGTCAAACCCTGTCCCGTCACACGCTTGCCGTCATCCGAGATGGTTGCGTCGTCGCCCGCGAGTAAACGCAGTCTCAGCGGCTCCGTCGCCTTGGAAGGGGTCACCTTGATCCGACGAATGAGGCCGGTGCGGTCTGACTCGGCATCGGTGGCTTCGGAGAAGTAGTCTTCAACGCTCACGTTCATGAACTCGTAACGGAACGTCGGTCTGCGCTCAGCATCCAGGACATATCCTCGGAAACGATGATTCGGCGGGCGCCCCTCGTCGACGGTCCACGGTTGGTCGAGCTGATCGAGTTCCGGTCCTGGTGCCAACTGAATCGTTTTACCGATGGGGCGTACGCGGCCGTGACCTTGTCCGTACCAAACGCCACTGGGATCGACAAAACGGCCTTTCCAAATGGACGCCAGACGCAACTGTTCGGCGTCAAATGCAAGATTGACGCCACCTGGGTAACCGACGCCGATGCCTCGTTTTCCGATCCCGGGGTAGCTTCGCCGCAGCATCCGGGCTTCATTGCCAACGACGATCTCGAGCGGTTCTCGGATCACGCCGCGCGGCGCCCTCGCCTGTCGGCCATCGAGCAGGTATTGCCACAAGGCTTCGACCTGATACTCGGGGCGTCCGGGCAGATCGCCGCGCATCGATTTACCATTGTGCCAGAACGACGGCATCACCGTATTTGGGCTGAACGACTGCGGGGCGAGCATGTACTGACAGAACCAAGTCTTCTCCAATCGTTCTGCCATTTCGGTCAAGTCGACGGCCGGCATCGTGTCCGAGATTTTGTATTGGTACGTGTGGCACGCGACGCAATTGAGTCCTTGGTTGCCGGCGAGCTTGAGGCCTAGTTCTCGAATCTCCTTTTGGTTCTCAAACGCGGCGAACTCGGTCTTGTCGAGATGGTCGGCTGATTGGAGTAGATCCATCAGGTGCGCGATGTTTTCCTCGCCGTATTGGGGCATGCGCGTTTTCATGTAGGGCCGAATGGCTCGCCCATTGACCATGACATCCCGCATCCACTTCGGCTTCAACTTGGCGCCCACGCCGGTTAGCGTGGGTGGAATGCGACCTTGCTCGCCGAGGTTGAGGTTTGTCGTCTGAAAGTGAACCCGTTGCTCGGGCGAGACGCCGCCGAGGTCGCGACGGTCATGACACGCGGTGCAGTTGAAGTAGGTCAAATGGACGTCGATGGCCTGGTCCGTTGAAAGTCTGCTCGCGTCCGCGTTGAGTGCGATTCGGATGTTGCGGACATCCGAATCAGAAAGTTGAAAAGAGGGCCACTCGCCAACGTCTCCCGAAAGACATCCTCGCTGGGGGTTGAGGTCGTCCATCGTTGGCAAACTTGGTTGATCGGGTCGACTTTCAATCGCGCCGACGTGGCAATTCGCGCAACTCAAGCTCTCAAAGAGACGTTTGCCTTCTTCAGCGGAGCTTCCGTCAGGCCCTTCGAGAAATGCATCCGCAGCCGAAAGGCCGACTGCCGGCTGAAGCAAGTAATTCGAAACGTCGATCGCCTCGCGGTGTGTCAGCCGCAAATTCGGCATGCGTCCGTTGGGCCGAGAAAGATGAGGGTTTTCCAGGAACGAAACCAAAGACGATGTCGTGTACTTGCGGCGCAGTTCACCCAGTGGGATGGAATCTGTGATCGGCTGCTCAAGAGCCTTCGAATCACGCGGGGCGTGGCAAGCAACGCAACCCACCGAGTGAAACAACTCCTCGCCGCGAACGACCGAGGCGGGACTCGTGTCGATGGGATCCGCTTGCCCGGCATTGCTCTGGAGTGAACGCAGGTAGCGGGTGATGGCGGATGCTGCCGCGACCCGCTCTGCTTTATCCAGGTCCGGCATCATTTGCGGCATCTCGGAGCCGGGCTTGATCGAATGTGGGTCGGCGATGAACGTTGCGAGAAAGTCAGCGGAGAGATGACTCGCCGACCATCGCAGGTCTGGGGCTGCGGGACGAAGCCACTCGACGTCGGATTCTTTTGGTTCGTGGCAAGCACCGCAGTTGTGCTTGCGAAGGAGCACCCGTCCGATCAGTTCCGACGTCAACTCGCGTTGCTGCGACGCAACGGATGGATTCAACGAGCGATCGGGCCCACGCTCCTTCAGGTCGATCACGTATCGCAAGAGGTCCAAAAACTGTTGCCGACCTTTGAGTTCATTGACCAAGCCATCGGGCATAATGGAGACCGGGTCGGTAGCGATTTCGTCGATCTCATCACGACGAATAGTGATCAAACGGTCGACGTCTTTGCGATCTCGAAGCACCAGGGCATCGTCGTCTTGTAGCGACACGATGCCGGTTAGAACGCGTCCATCGCGGAGGAGAACTTTGGTGGTTTGATAGTCTTTCTTGATCACCTTGGACGGGGACAGGATCGACTCGACGAGGGAGGCATCGGTGACATCGGCACCGAGTTCACTCAAGTTGGGACCGATGCGATCTTTTTCACTCGTCGCGCGATGGCACTTGACGCATTGGATGTTGCCCTGGTGAAAAAGGATCGCGCCTCGAACGATCTGGCCCGTCTCTCTCGCTTGCAAAACAAGTTTGGCGGGATCGTCGTTTCGGAGTTGTTCCGTCAGAGTCTGCGCTGCCAGAGTCTGCGCTGCGACGTGCGGAACTCCCAACAAAACCAGTAACCCGACAGTCAGCGTGATACCATCACAACGTTCGGTTCGCCGGTTCATCATCGCGGTATATCGGGGGCGGCATGAAGGTTGAAGAGACTCGAAGGCGAAAGCCGCGCGATCGCATCGCTTGAGATGACGACAAACCGCAGGTTGTAACTCTCGCAAGAACGAGTCTCACGAGAGTTTAATCGCGTGCTATGTCGTTTACGGTGATGCTCGTCAGAGACGAGCGACTTCGCGGCGGACTATTTTCCCGCCACCGTCTTGCGGTAGATCGGGTGGTTCTCCGATCCGCCGGCGCGAAGATAGGCGATCAAGTCGGCGATGTCGGACTGGTCAAAGGTGTCGAGCAGTCCGGCGGGCATCATGCTGTTCTTGCTCGGCATCGTTTCATCGATGTTTTTGCGAACAATGTCGACCAGCTTGGAAGGATCCAGCATGTTGGTCATCACCTTAAGCCGATCACCCGACATGTTGACCACTCGGCCGACAACGATGTCACCATCGACGGTCAAGAATTGCGTGGCTCCGTATTGGTCGCTGATCGCCTGGTTGGGGTCAACGATCGCTGTCAGCAGATCCTTGTGAGAGAATCGCCCACCCGCGCCGGTCAAGTTGGGTCCGAGGATGCCGCCCTGAATGCCCATTCGATGGCACTTGTAGCACTGCGCCGCGGCAAAGACCGATTTGCCGTTGTCGAAATCGGGAACAAGGTCGCTGTCGCTGACGACCGGTACCAACTCTTCGACGGTCCACTTCTTCACAAACTCGCGGGTTTCCACGACCGCTTCGCTCGCGGGAAGCGGCGCGAGCACGTCGGCGAGTTTTGTTTTCAACTCCTCCGACAGGTTGCTGACCGCAACGCCACGGATGTTGTTGATGAAACCACCGAATGACATGCCGCCGCGGGCGGATTGGACGTCCCGAAACCAGCCGAAGTAAGCGCGGTAGGAATCATCACTCCATCCATCGGTTACCCCGCGCAACGTCAGGGCGTAGTGAATCTGGTTCTCTTGACTGGGCGCCTCCTTCATTGCGCCGACAATGAGGTCGGTGCTGCCCGGAGCTCGCAGGTAGACGAGCATTTGTGCCAACTCACGGTCGACATCGTTATTGCCGGATGGGAATTGGCCGTCCAACTGTTTCAGAATGGATTCACGCTGTTCGTCATTGAACTCTCCGAGACGCAGTGCCGTTAGGGAGTAGGCTCGTAGCAGCGCGAGTTGCGCGTCCTCGTTGAGTTCCGACCAATTTGAACGAAGCAGTTGGGTGACGGCGAGCGTCTGGTCTTTTTCGCCCCCGACGCGGGCCAGAGCGATCACGCTCATGCATCGTGCAAGATCACCCTTGGCATTCTTGATGCGTCCACGCCAGGTCTTCAGTGCCTGTTGTTCCAAAAGCGTGCGGGCGGCAAAACGGATCGCGCGATCTTCGGAACCCAGTTGGCGAAACGCGAGTCCGAGTGCCTTCTTGTCGGCTGTTTCGGTGTGACTTCGTTCGAGGCGATGGCGCAATTCCATCGCCCGCTTTGTCTTGGGTTTGAGTTCTGAAGTGGACGGTTCGGTTGATTCGTCACCGCGGTAGACGATTCGGTACAGGCCACTTTGCGTGCGGCGTCCGCCGATCGTGAAGTAGAGGGCGCCGTCTTGCGGGTGCACGACAAGGTCCGTGACGGGAAGCGGTGCGGCTGTCGCGAACGTCTCGTAGCTTCCCCCGTAACTGCTGCCGTCGGGTGTGAGGTGAACGGCGTGGATGTTGCCGTAACTCCAGTCGGCAACAAACAGGGCATCCTGGTACTTCGCGGGAAACTTCGCGCCGTAGCCGAAACAGATTCCCGTTGGCGAGCCTGGACCGATGTCGACCGCGGCGCCGAACGAGTCGGGTGAACAGGCCGGCCATTTGCCGGTTCCGTTCCGCCAGCCAAATTCCGCGCCGCTGATGACATGGTTGACTCGTGTCGGGCGATACCAGGGCGTGCCGACGTCCCATTCCATGTCGGCATCATATGAGAACAGTTCTCCGTATTTGTCGAGGGCGATGTCATACTCGTTGCGAAACCCAGTCGCGATCAATTCAAAGTCAGTGCCGTCGGGCTTGAAGGATCCGATCCAGCCTCCCGGTGCCATCCGGTCGGCCGCGTGGCCTCGCGCGTCGGGCATCCGGCCGAGCAAATGGTCCTCCTGCCAAACCTGCGGGACGCGGCTGCGTTCGACCTTGGCGGGAAGTTTGGTCATGTTGCCGCCGCAGGTGATGATCCTTGTTCCGTCTTGCGACAGGATCAACGCATGCGGACCATGTTCGCCACCGCCGTCGAGCGGAAGAATGTGCTCACGTTTGTCATAGTTCCCATCTCCGTTGGTGTCTTGGAGCCGGTAGACGCCGTTCTGCTTTTGGTTCCGCCCATTGACGTTCACATAAAGCGAGTCGAACGCGAACAGCAGGCCTTGAGCGGAGCCAATTCCAGCCTCGATCTTCTCCACCGAGGCGACGCTGTCGGAAACATCGATTCGATAGAGGCTTCCGTACTGATCGCACGCGACCAGGCGACCCTGGGGATCCACCGTCAAACTGACCCAAGAACCCTGCTGTTCCGCGGGGACTTCGTAGACCAGTTCGACCGCGAAATCCTTCGCCGTACTGAATTGGTCAGGTGGAGTCACGCCGAGCTCGGCTCGTGCGGACGATTCGATCGAGACGGTCAGTCCTATCGCCAAGGCGGCGATCTGGAGTGAGTGATGTCGCCAAAATGAAACGCACCGATGGATCATCTTGAGTCGTTGGTGTGAGAGTTTTTGCGTGGGGAAACGAAATCAGGCCGTATCTTACCGGCGTAGCGTTGTCTCCCACGCCGTTACGCC
>JBCBLJ010000809.1:0-3827 GCA_038520195.1 Planctomycetota bacterium | reverse complement strand
GAGGGTGATGCCTTTGAGCTTCATGTTGTTCATGCCCGGGCCGTCGGGTTTGAACGGCGTGTACGCCGACCCCAAAAAACCACTTTGACCCGAATCCGACCAAGGAAGGTGCCGCGTCGGCGCGGTCAGCCCAACAAACGGCGGCACGGCGGGGTCGACGGGACCGAACATCTTTGACGCCGCCGCTCCGATCGATGGACGTCCCCCGAGCCCGCGGAGTGATCCTGGATCCCATCCCGTAAAACACTGAATCGCATCATGACCACCTCGACAGCCAACGATGCTGCGAATCACCGCGGCCTTGTCCATCATTCCCGCGAGTTTTTGAAACACCTCGCCGATCTGTATTCCCGGAACATTGGTGCTGATCGGTTGAAACTCGCCGCGCACCTCACTGGGCGCTTCTGTTTTGATTTCCCACATGTCTTGGTGGGGCGGTCCACCGGCCAGGAAGATGTTGATGACAGACTTGTGTGGCGACGAGGTACCGGTCCCCGCTTCGGCTCGCAAGACATCGGCAAGCGTTAGCCCGCCCACACCAAACGAGAGTCCGCCAATCTTCAGAAAGCTACGCCGGCTGCGTCCATCGCAATAGCGACTTGAAGGACCCGAGATCGTGAGCATGATCAGGCCGTTTCTTGGGGGGGATGTGAGGTGGGAGGGCACCATTCGCGGGGGCACCCATATTCAAAAGTATAGCCGAATCGGGAAGAGCTAAGCAAGCTTTTCGCCCCTCGCGGCGGCGTCAGGTGACGCAAGGCCCCAAAGCACGGTCAAAGCCGAAATCGACCACTTGGGGGTGAGAAACGACACCGACCACATCATCGATGCCGCTTTTCGCGATAACGACGGTGAAAAACCGACACGAACCTGGCAAACCGCAGCGATCAAGACCGATTTCTTCTTACAGCCTGCCCTTCGGAACGTGTGGCATCTGAAAATAAGCGAGCACCAGAAAAACAAATGCGATTTGCACCAGCGACCAACTGATGATCGCCTCCGCCGCGTCCAATCGTTGTTGATGTGTAGATCGCTGGCTAAGGAACACAGCGCTACTGCTCGCGTGCGTTAGCAGGGTGATCGGAATACTCAGCAGCACCGCCGCCGGTAGAGCGAGCAAGTTGGGAAAGACCTTCCATTGTCGATAGGCCACGATCACGCTCAAACCCACGACTGTGACAAGCGCCAATGCCTGCGACCAATACCGCGCCGCCAACAGCAATCGAATCTCTGGCGCAGCGTCATGCCCAAAGCCGTTCGGTAACCCGCTGAAGACAAGGATCCGTAGGCCTACCAAAGCGATCACGCCGCCAAAGAACGCCGCTACCATGAGCGAAAGTGTTGAAAGCTCAATCTTCGGTGAGGGTTCCGGTCGGCCTCTCATTTGATTCGGTGGAGTACCTTGCCAGCTTTGCGTGTAATGATCGTCGATTCAGGTGCTTACCATGGACGAATGGGCGTTGGAGCTTTCACAGAATTCGTGGAGGCTCGCGGTCGTTCAGGACGTGGATCGAAACGCGGATGCTCCGCTGCCTTGAACAGAAACTCACACAGCGGTTAGTTCTCGCGCTTCATTTGGGTGAATTCGCGGACGCGTTGGGTGAGTGCGATCTCGGTGGGAAGACGCTCCATCGAACTCGCTCCATAGAATCCATCGATCTCGGGAAGTCGGTTCAAAATGAATTCGGCGTCGTCGGGCATGGCAATCGGCCCGCCGTGGCACAGGACGATGACGTCATCTCGAACCGATCGTGCCGCCGACGCAATCTCGGAGACTTTCGACACGCAGTCTTCCAATGTCAGTGAAGTCTCCGCGCCAATCGTCCCACTGGTCGTCAAACCCATATGCGCGACGATGACGTCCGCACCGGCTTCCGTCAGGCGCTCCGATTGATCAGGGTCAAATGCGTAGGGCGTGGTCAACAGATCAAGCTCGTGCGCCGCAGCGATACACTCGATCTCCAACCCGAAACCCATCCCGGTCTCTTCCAAGTTCGCGCGGAAAGTCCCGTCGATTAATCCAACCGTCGGAAAATTCTGGATCCCGGCAAATCCCATCGCCTTCAGTTCCTGCAAGAACTGATTGTGAAGCAAGAAAGGATCGGTCGCACAGACGCCTGCGAGAACCGGCGTCCGTTGAACGGCGGGGAGGACTTCGTAAGCCATTTCTTTGACGATTTGATTGGCATTGCCGTAGGGCATCAGTCCCGCGAGCGACCCCCGACCGGCCATGCGGAAACGACCGGAGTTGTAAATGACGATCAGATCGATGCCGCCGGCTTCTTCGCATTTCGCACTGATCCCGGTCCCGGCTCCGCCACCGATGATCGGCTCGCGACGCTCAATTTTCGCTCGCAGACGTTCTCGAATCGTGCTTCGCGTGTCTGGCACTCGTTTTTCCTCCTTAAGATTCGATCAACTGGTTGAATTCGTTTACGAGCGCGTCGGCGAACTCGACGTCGTTGATGTGATGGTTGACTCGAACAATACGGCGTCCCTTTCCCGAATCAAGTTCCCTTTCCATCGCTTCGAACAGAGCCGCATCCGCGTTGGGATCGTAGAACGGTTGGCCGGGCGCGTCCAACGTCGAAACGCCCTTCTCGGGTAGGACAACTGTCAGTGGCGCCGTTGCCTGATTGAGTTTTGCAGCGATCCATCTTGCAATCTCAACGTTTTCTTCAGCCGTGGTGCGCATCAGAGTGACTTGATCGTTGTGGACGTGCAGCCGTCGAGAACGGAATCGATCGGGAACCGTCTCGACGGCGCCGAAGTTGACCATGTCGACTGCACCGACACTCAGCACCAGCGGGACCCGACACTCGATCGAAGCTTCGAACCGATGCGGGCCGCCGGGGAAGATGCCGCCCAACAGCTCGTCTGCCACTTCCGTCGTGGTGATGTCCAAGACTCCGGTAATCATGCCCGATCGCACGAGCCCTTCCATCGCGCGGCCTCCGGTACCCGTCGCGTGGAAAGTCAACCCATCCCAGCCGTCTGCCTCGAGCGACTGTCGGACGCGAGTCACGCAGGGGGTGGTGACACCAAACATCGTCATTCCGGCGCAGCGCTTCGACGCCTCATCCTCTCGGCGATGTTGCACCATTCCAGCGATCGCGTGGGAAGCATTTGAGAGCACCGCTCGCGACACCACATTCAGGCCGGCCACATCGACGACCGAATACATCATCGTGATATCGGTGCAGTCGACGTACGGTTCGGTATTGCCACTCGCGACCGTCGACAACATGACCTTCGGTGTACCGATGGGAAGCGTCCGCATGGCGGTTGTGATCAATGCAGTGCCGCCGCTGCCTCCGATTCCGATCACCCCGTCGACATCGCCACCCGCGTATCGCTTGCCAAGAAACTCACACAAGGCTTCGCCCATCGCCGTGACCGCTTCGCCCCGATCAAGCCCCTCGAGCGGCTTCCTGCCCGCCAAAACTTCTTCGCGGTTGATCTCCGGTTCGATCGTGGGCGGTCCTTGCGTGCCGACGTCAACGGTCTTGACGTTCACGCCGCAGCTTCGCAAACACTCCGCAACGAAAGAAACCTCTTCGGCCTTGGTATCCATTGTCGCGATTGCGTAGACCCAGCCTGCCACGTCACACCCGCTTCACATCAAGTCTTCAACTTTCCTCTACCATTGACTCCACTTGTAGAGCTTAACAACTGCACGTGTGAAATGGTGGGCGACATCGCTCCGTCGAACTCGCCCCGACGAAGGGACGTGAAACAAGTACAATGAAGAAGCATCGAGTATCTCACGCTTAGCATTCACGTGAATCACATCCGCAACGCCAACCGTATTTCACGCTTCTGGATCG
>JBCBLJ010000256.1:0-9752 GCA_038520195.1 Planctomycetota bacterium | reverse complement strand
GGGCGGTAAGGGCGATCACCGCGACGCACGTCGTGTGGTCTCGCAACGCGGGGCCTGGAGTTCCCTCGCCGATTCTGAGTCGAAACAGGCTGTACTGGGTCGGCACCAACGGGAGTCTTACATGTGCCGACGTGACAACGGGACGCACGCGGTGGCGAAAGCGCATCGGAGCTGGGAAACGAAACATCACGTATGCTTCGTTGTTGAAGGGCGGCAGTGTTTGGCTTGCGACGACCCAACAGGCGGGAACGATCGCATTTCGTCTGGAGCCCGATTTTCATGAGATAGCGGTCAATCGTTTCGAGGAAGACACGACGCCATTCAAGTCATCCTTCGCGGCAGCCAACGGCGAGTTGTTTATTCGTTCCGATCAGGCACTATTCTGTATTACCGAAGGTGGGCAAGCGGACTTGTCGAAGATCGACATCACGTCACCTGAGCAGTCGACCACCGATGCGTTCGCTTCCATCATTCACCGATCGGGGCGATTGTTCCAAGGTCGCAGCGGGAATAGCGTTGGCCCGGCGCAGTTGTTGATGACCTTCGATGTCAACAACGATGATAAGATCAGCCCCGAAGAGCTCGCGGAATCGCCGATGCCAACGTTTGTGCAGGCGATGATGATGGCCAACGGCGACAAGAATAAGGACGGATTCATCGACGCGGAGGAGCGAGAGAAGCTCCAGGAGTCGGTGCAAGCAAAACCGGGCGAAGTGATTGGCCGCAAGAATGCGGCGGATCGGCCGGTTCGTCCCCCGTGGTCCGCGAATAGGTCAACAACGGTATCCTCTGACGAGATTCTCGATGTGATCATCATTCGCGATCGACCTTTTCGAAACCTAGTGGCCACCGACGATCCGTGGATGGTGTCTGCCGTTCGGCGATGGCAAGAGTTGTTGTTCAGCACACTCGGACGGCATGCGATACCGCTTTCGATGTCGACGTTGCGATCGGGACGCGACGAACAGAATCAATCCGATGTGTCGACTGAGATCTCGCGGGCTCTCGACGGTGACCAGCAGGCGTTTCGCGATCTCGTTGCACGCTACCAATCGATGCTGGTTGTTCAGATGCGAAGATTCAGTCGCGATCACGCTGTCATCGAGGAACTCGTGCATGACGTCTTCGTGGAAGCATTCATCCACCTGCATCAGTATCGAGGAAAACGGCCGTTCGAGCATTGGCTTCGAAAGATCGCCGTGCGTGTCGGCTACCGGCTTTGGAAGCGAGAAATTCATGAACGACGCCAGGTCGGTCGGGAACCAACCGAAACCGACGTGGACATTCCTGATCCGTCGTGTTCACCATCGGACGCGTTTGAAGCGAGAGACCAATTGCACGCCGTCCTTTCCAAGTTGGCGCCAAGGGATCGACTTGTGCTCACTTTGTTGTACTGGGACGGGCATTCGACAGCGGAAGCGGCGCGGCTCATCGGGTGGACGCAAACGATGGTGAAAGTCCAAGCACACCGTGCGCGAAAACGGCTGCGTCGCTTAATGGGGGCGTCGACATGAACGACATCGATGTTGAAATTTGGATGAGAGAGAGGTCGCGACTCGCGGATCAAGGAGATATTCCGTTGATTGACGTGCGTGACCGCGTTAACGCCACCCTCGCTGGATACGAATCCATTCGTATCCAGATGGACAGGACGCCGCTCATTATTGGCTTCGGCCTTTTCGCGGTGGCTGCCACAATCGTACTTTTGCTCTCTCCGAGCTTCGTCACGATGACCGAACCTTGGATCAGTTTTTGGCTCATCTAGTAGGCACCATGTCTTCGACATCTCAAGTCTCGTCGCCTCCGGCCACGCAATGGCGTCAAGCGATGCCGCGTTGGATCCAAGTGACCGTGTTGCTGATCGTGTTTGGCAGTGGTATGGCGGTCGGCGCGGTGGGGGCCGCGCGATACATGATCTCGAAAATGCAACTTTATCGAGCACAGCCAGAAGTCTTGCCGGCCGAGATCACCGACTCCCTCACCGGACGACTGAGGTTGTCCCGCCAGCAGTCCGCTGACGTTCTTGCAATCATCGTCCATCGTCACGCCAAGATCGATCAGATTCGACAGGAATCTGCCCCCGCAATCCATCGGGAGTTTGATCAAATGGAGAAGGAGGTGACGGCCTTGCTTGACGAGACTCAAGCATCACGCTGGCATTCGACGGCCCAGTGGGTTCGCAGGTCCTTCTTACCACGCAATGAAAACTCAGGCTAAGAAGGCGGCGGCCAACGGTTGCCATCGTCATGGGATAACATACGTCGTTGCCGACCGAGCCATGCAAGGACAATCACGATGTTTCACCGACGAGCAGTCTTTCTACTTTGGGGCGTGCTTGCAACGCCGATCATAGCCGCCGAACCGATCGACATTTGGCCGTCGCTGGCGCCCGGAGAAACTACGCGTCACGCCGGGACGGCCCAGCCAAGACGACCGAATGAAAACCCGCCGGTGACCCGCGTCATCGACATCAGTCGACCGACATTGACCGTGCATCTTGCCGATGAACCCAACGGCACAGCCGTGGTGGTTCTTCCGGGTGGAGGCTTCGCAAAGGTCGTCCCCGACAAGGAGGGCACCGAAGCGGCCGATTGGCTCAACCGGCACGGCGTTTCTGCGTTTGTGCTCAGCTATCGGACCACGGGCTCGGGCGACAAGAGGCCTGGTTGGGTCAAGCCGTTGCAAGACATTCAACGGGCGATGGCTCTCGTTCGATCACGCAGCGAAGAATGGACACTGGATCGTGATCGAATCGGGATCGTCGCGTTCTCGGCCGGCGGCCAAGTCGGCGCGCGACTGCTCTGCGACGGCGGCAGAAAATCGTATGACCAGATCGATGCGATCGACCGCGTGACGCATCGACCAGACTTTGCGATCCTGGTTTACCCTTGGCAGATCTACGATGAAGAAAGCGACGCGCTAGTGAGCGGGATCCGTGTCACGGACGATTGCCCCCCAACCTTCCTGGTGCACACCCACAACGACCGTTCCTCTTCTCTCGGCGCGGTCTACTTTTACGCGGCGCTCAAAAAGCTTGGCATCGAATCGGAGCTCCATGTCTACGGCAACGGAGGCCACGGATACGGACTGCGAGCCGTCAAAGGATCTCAGATTTCATCGTGGCCCGAACATGCCGCGCATTGGCTTGGGACGCAAGAACTACTGGAGTAGCCGAGTCGTCGCATTGACGCTTCTCAGCGACACGCCCGAGGCACCCGGTTTTGAGCACTGAGTGGGCGGCCGAACGACATTGCTCGCGTAAACCAATCTCTATGCCTTCAGATGGGAATAGCAGTGGATGTGCGGCTGACCCCGGAAATACCAAACCATCTCGGGACCCTCGATCTGCCAAGTGTCCCAGACTTGATCCGAACCGACGTCATATCGGCCGCCGAACCACGAAACCGTTAGCCGGTCGACGAGGTTGTTCTTCTCAATGCTTTCGATGGTGGCGTTGACGTCGCTCTCGCGAAACATCTCCATCATCCGCTTCATTGTCGTCACGAATTTCTGCTTCTTGTCGTCGCTAAGGTCCGAGCACTTCAGTCCCGCCGCTGGGATGGTCTTTTGGATGACGACGTTTGAGCGTTCACTGCGTGGCTCTCGATCGACGAGACCGAGCTTTTGCTGCGAGTCGTCGAGAATCTGAACGAATTCGTTGAAGATTTTGCCTTGGTACCAGTATGGATTGCCGGGATGGTCTTTGGTTTCGTTGAAGTTCGCCCGCATGTTGTCTTCGGGGTGCGGGTAGTGACCGTAGAAGATCGGCGCGCCACCGAATCCCGTTCCGTCGGCACTATGTGCGTTGCAACGCCGCGTCACGTGATGGCCGGTGTAGATGAATTCGAAGTCATCGTTTTCAGGTGTGCCAAAGAAGCCGACGGCGGGAGCGTTGTTGGCCTTGCCATACTGATCGATACGCACCTGTTTTTTAACGTCTTGGACGTACTCTGGATTGTGAAGTGAATCGAAGATGTCCTGGATCAACGCCTGCTGATCGCGTGAAAATGTACGTGGAATTCGGTATTCCGGATGGATGTACCACCAGTTGTTGACGTACTGACGGCGAGGGTGATCGACCGGTAGGCAAACCTTCTGGCGCTGTTCGTCACTGAGGCTCTTGTACAGTTGCATCGGCAAGCTGTCGCTCGAATCCTCCGCAGCAGTCGCCAGGTTTGGCATCGTTCCGGAAGCCAGGACGCCGGCCGACACACCGGCTGCGTGGAGAAGACTTCGACGTGAAAGCTTTTGCATGACCGGTTCCTCGTGGCAGATGGGCTCCACGATTGTAACCTTGTCGACGATCTTCTTGCGTCGTCGAATCCAGAAGAATCCCCGATGGGCGGGCCGGTGCTTCCGAGCAGCCAAACGGATCGGGCAGGCACTGCCAATTCACTTGTTGACGAAATCGGCGATTCTCTTCGAGAGCCCCGGCGTGAGTTCGCGGCCACGGTCACGATAGCTTTCCTGTTGGTCTTGCTCCGTTTCGACAATTCGGAGAACGTGGTTCATTCCCTTGAGCACTTCGAGCTCGGCTTCTGGCTGCGCCTCTTTCAGCCGCTTTGCATCTTCGACACTCACCTGGATGTCCTCGTCGCCTTGGAGGATGAGCATTGGTACTTGAATCGAAGCGGCGAGCTTCGTGGGATCGGATTGGATGCAACTGATCAAGAATGGTTGAACGCTTGGACGGAACAGGATCATCAACTCGTCGGGGACCGATTCGACTTGCCTTCCGGCGGCCAACTCGCTGAGGATTTCGTTCGAACGTTCGGCGAGGTCCGGAGGCAGCTTCCCTTGCAACTGCGACTTAAGCAACTCCTTGAGGTTGCGTCCCGAACCTGCGATCGTCACCACGCCGCTGACCTTCGCTTTCTGCGCAGCCAGCATGCAAATCTGTGCTCCCTCGCTGTGGCCGACCAGGGTTACTCCTCTGAAACGAGTGTCCGGAAGTCGCGAGAGTTCTCCGACGACGCCAACGAGGTCCTCCACGTAGGTTTGAAGCTTCAGGTCTGACTCCGGTCCCGTCATTCCAGTCGCGCCGCTTCCCCGTTTGTCGTACCGGAATGTCGCAATTCCGAGCGCGGTAAGTTCTTCGGCCAGCTTCTTCAGCGAGTCATTGGGAAGCATCGGTTGATTGCCGTCGCGATCGGTTGGACCCGAACCAGAATGTAAAACCGCTAGCGGCATCGCGCTGCCAGATGAATCCGAAGGTAGGAGCAACGTTCCATGGATCGTGACTCCGTTCACTACAAGGCGCAGCGGCCGTCCGGCGGAACTCGGCGATTCAGACGACGGTTCCGGATTCGGAAGCGGTTCGGGGCGCATAAAGAGCCCCGCAACCTTGCCCTCGCGGTTGACGGACACGCGTACGATTAGCGCGAGTCTTGAGAAGGCGACCGTCGATTCGTACGTGCCTTTGGCGACCTGTTTGGGCGGACTCGTTTTGGAGTACTCGCCGACCGCACTACCGACCTGCTTCCAAGCGGCCTTGAGCTGAGCGACCGGCAGTTTGCCGGCCAGATTGTCATCGAACGTGTTTGCGACCGCGTCAAAGTCCTCTTTGACGAGTGACTCGACCGCCGTTTCGACAACACGCCGAGTCGCCGCTTCATCGGCATGGCACACGGAACCGAGCAGAACGGTTAGAAGTCCAGCCGTGGGAAGGCGACGAATGGCTTGAAGCGACATGAAGAAGCTCTTGGGTCGAATGGACAGTGAACGGCCGACTGCGGCTAGCTTTTCTACGAGTGGGCCATCGAGCTATTCCATCATTTGAAGAAATTCTTCGAGATTGTGGTGACTTAAACGTGGCCTATTTCGATGGCTCGAGGAGTTCGACCATTGCGGCGCCCATCGCTTCGCCGACATTCATGTACGTTTCCGCGTTTCCGCCGTAGTGCCCGCCGGAACTGCCGCCCTGAGAGAGCGGGTGGGCGTAAACGGTCGCCACGTTGCCTTCGTATTCGGGGTACTTAATATTCGTGTCGCGTCCGTCGACGGCGACCATCGCTTCGAGCATTTTGCCGCCATTTCCCGTGTCACCCTTTTTCGTCTGGCCGAGCGTCGCGCAGACGAATTTCGCGTTCGGTGAATCAAAGTCCTCGCGAAGCCGGTTGATCAGTGTGACAAGATTCTGTTCGTAGCGGCTCGAAAGTGCTTCGCTTCGGCTATCGCGATCGCCTTGCCACCAAAAGAACCCGGCGACCTCGAATCGAGTCGCTTCGGGATAGTATTTGTCGAGTTCTTCCAGGACCGATTTGGCTCGCGCGATGTCACCGTCATACTGCATCCCTGCGTACCATTTGATCGGCTTGGGAACGGATCCTTTTTCCCAGCGTTCCGGTGACCCTTTGTAACCAGGGTGCACCCAAGTCTTGCCTTTGGAATCGGTGAATTCGAAGCCTTCGCTTCCCGGCGGCAACAAATCCCATCCCAAAGCTCGGTTACCGATACAGCTTTTCAGAAGCAGCACCGGCCCGTCGATCGCCTCGCCAAGGTGATGTCCGATGCCGACTTCCGGGCCGATCGTCTTGCCCTGGATCGTCAACCAGTCGTTTAGGAACACCCTCATACCTCCGAGTCCGCTGCCCATCACGCGAACATTTCGCACGTCGTTTCGTACGGTCCATTCTCCGGCGTCATCGACGAGATACGGATAGAGCTTCTTCTCGTGAACGGCATGCATGAGGCTACCTTCGGCCTTGCCTTTGTGCGGCTGGATCTTCCCGAAACCGAGCATGTTCGATTGGCCAAGCAGGATGTAGACCTGAACGGGGCGTGACATGTCGGCCGGCTTTCCGTCGGGATCCGGAAGCGTTTGCTGGGCAAATGCGCCAAGCGACAACAGATCCAAAGCGGTCAAAAGGATCGTGGCGCGGACAAGGCTCGGTGGCATGAGACTTTTCTTTGGTTGGGTGACGACGATTTGAGAGGAGCCATTATGAACAAAACGCACGGCGGTTGGCGCAACCAGTTTGCGGAGAGGATCGCCAAACCTTCTCGATGGAGATCACGTAACAGATGTCGTCGCATGAAGCGTTGTGCTCGGCGATGATTCGGTGAGGCCGATGCGCGAGGGGAATCGTGGAAGACGCTGAAACAACGAGCATGGAGAACGGACAACAAGCGATACCCGAGCAGTCACCGTCAAGCGAATCCCGTCGGCTTTACCCGTTGATGACACTCGGCACGACCTTTGCGTTGATTGCATGGACAGCACTTTCGGATTGGTTGATTTATCGCAGCTTTGGTTACGCGGGACCGGCGGTCTTCTTTTCGGTCGCACCGTGGTGCTTTGTCTTGGCACGACGCGAACGCGACGCAGAGCGTAACTATCTGCTAACGCGATTGGTTTGCGTCGCACTGCTCGCCATCGTGGTCGTTCGTCTGGTTGTGCTGGGCAACGCTTGGGTATTTCTAACGGGGGTCCTCATGACGTTTGCGCTCGCGTTGGCGCGCTCACGGACGTTTCCATGGGCGCTGGAGACGATGGCGCTATTTCTTCGTTCACCCTTGGATGGCATCATCTGGATTTGCACGCACCGGCTTCCCAAGGTACCGGTCGGCGAGAACGTTCATGTTCGCCGGGGCAGTGTCGCGAACTGGTTGTTGCCGCTCGTGACGACCAGCGTCTTCGCCGGAATCTTCGTCTTGGCGAACCCTGATCTTGTGCGATGGGTGTCGCAGCGAATCAGTGATTCGGTCGATTGGGTGTGGGACTGGGCGGGCCGGCTCTCACCCTGGGAGGTGCCGTTTTGCGTTGTTTCGTTGGCCATTGGAGCGGGGTTGCTTTATCCGGCGTACGGCAAACGTCAGATCGGGGGCGACGATCCACCGGCGTTCGGAGACGGCACGCACGAAACGCCGATTTATTTCGCGATTCGCAACACGCTCTCGTGCCTGGTCGTGCTGTTCACGGCCTACTTGGCGTTCGAGTTTTGGACGCTCTGGAAACGCGAGTTCCCGACAAATTTCTACTACGCCGGGTACGCGCATCAGGGCGCGGCGTGGTTGACCATCGCACTTGCGCTGGCGACCGGTTTGTTGTCGCTGATCTTTCACGGGGGGACGCTGAAGGACCCTCGCATCAGAACCCTCAAGCGATTCGCTTGGGTGTGGTCCGCATTGAATTTCTTGCTGGCCGTCGCGGTCTTCAACCGACTTTCAATCTATGTCGGATACAACGGGCTGACCCCGATGCGGATCGTCGGCTATTTCGGAATCTCCGCGGTCGTCGCCGGATTCGCGCTGGTCGTCGTGAAGGTGGCACAGAACCGAGGTTTCTGGTGGTTGATGCGAACTCAACTAACAGCACTGATGCTCGTGGTGATCTTGTTCATTCTTTTTCCCGTCGACTTTGTGGCCCACTCCTACAACAGCGGAAGGATCAAGAGTGGTTACTTGCATCCGTCGGTGATGATTGCGGTCAAGCCAATGGACGACCTGGGTTACCTGAGCATCATCGATTTGATCGACTGCGAAGACCCGATCATCCGAGACGGGGTGCGGGCGATGTTGGCCGAGCGACAGCTGTCCATCGAGCAAGAGAATCGGGACCGCCGTTGGCACTGGACGCGGTTTCAAGCCTCAACAGATCAGCTGTACAAGGCAATGGCCGATCGGGAATCAAAGTGGGCGAACCTTCGCACCAACACCAAGCTTCGAAGGGTATCCGTCGAAAGCTTCAAGACGTATTCGATGCAGTGGTACTGAATTGAAACTCGTCCGTCGGCCAACGGAGTTTGAATCCTCAATCACACTCCGCTTCGACCCACCGAGCGTAGCCTTCAACGGCATCGATGGGCGTCATCACGATTTGGGGTTCGTCGTAAGGGTGGAGTTCTTTGAGCCGATCCCGTAGTGACTCCCAGCGTGATCGGGTGCTCTTGATCCAGAGACGATGTTCTTCGTCGCAAAGCTGTTCGCCTTTCCAGCGATAGTGGCTTCGCATGGGTCCGTCGACTTGAATGCAAGCGGCGAGATTCTCATCGAGCAGCGCGGTCGCGATCTTGTCCGCGTCCGCACAAAAAGCGACGGTGGTCCAACAGAGGATGAGGTTTGACATCACCACGATTGCCTTCCGATGAACGAGCCATCAGACCGTCGATGTGGAGCCGCCAATCGTTTGGCGACGCTCTTCGGTGTTCGGGCATCGGGACGCTGACGAGCAGCGTCCCGATGCAAGCGGAGTTCGACGTGGAGCAGCGGCTCAAGACGGTTGACCCAGAAACCGTCGTCAGTCGCTTGGATGCTCCGACCTGGGAGGCCAGGAAACGATTCCCGCAAAGCGTTTGCCTACGTTGAATCCCGCTATCAGGTTCCATTGATTCTTGAAATGAACTGGACGTCACCGTTTAGGTCTTCGCCCATGCTTGGATGGGAAATAGCCAGCGGTGCGACCGCGTGTCAATGTCGATTCACGTCCTGTCGCAAATCCGTTTTCGAAGCGAAGCGGGAGGGGGAAATGATCTTGTGCCCCGATTCGCACGCTGTTTACAAGCGACGAGACGTCCCCTCGTTTCATGCATGGCGGTAGATCATTGTGAGCAAGAAACCGATTTTGCGTTCTGCGGCTTTTCGCTGCGTTTTCGTCGCGGTCGCTGTCTTAGCAGTCGCCACGTTGAGTGCGCGGGCATCACTGGGACAAGTACCCGCCAACCGTCCTCCAGCGACGGTTGAGGACAACGTGGTGGATGTACCCGAGGACCCCGCCGCGGTCGTCGCGGTCGTCGGACAGACTCCCATTCTCT
>JBCBLJ010000599.1:0-5308 GCA_038520195.1 Planctomycetota bacterium | reverse complement strand
CGCGTAACTCGCGCCTTTATTGAACCTCAGTGCCGACCCTCTTTCAATCTTCTAATCAACGAAATCGCTCCTGATTCGCGAGTTGCGCGTAGTTCGATATGACAGCTCCCCGAAACCGAAACGTGCAACAGATTCTCAGCCATTCCAGGCTGCGGTCGATGCTGTGCGCGCTCCTCGGAATTTTTTGGGCGATCGGACCGACGTTGCATGGGGTCGTGCACCTGACGGAAGTTGAGCACCGTCATACCGCTGGCTCCGCTCATGCTCATCACCATGATCACGACGACTCGGACTCGCACGGTCATCGCCCGCATTCAGGCGAGTCGGGGCACGACCATGGTGATCCGCCTTCGAAGAGCCCCGAACCAACGGATCGGTTGCCTGAGCCGAGCGAGCCTGCGTCGGACGGCTCGCAGATTTTCTTTACGACGCTGGAACTCGCAGCACCCGCTTCGGTTGCTGTCGATGTTGAATTCAGTTTCGCCGCGCAGTCGCTAGGCGATTACTTTGTCGAGCGGGTCAAGTCGTTCTCTTCTTTGTCGATCGGAGCATCGGGTCCTCGAGGACCGCCGATTTGGACTTAGCAACTCGTCTTTCATTGAGGAAAGACGAACCCGAACGCAGCCTCGAATTGAATCGAGGTTGATGCGTCATGTTGGCAGTATCCGCTGCGCCCAGCGATATTTGTCTGGTTCGACTGTTATTCCAAATCGCAATTCATTTAGCTCCAGAATCGATCTTTAGAAGTGATGAAAAACACGATGCCCCGCCGCTCCGGCCTGACACTCATTGAACTCGTTGTTGTTCTGACCATCCTGGTTGCACTCGGCGGAATCGCCGCGGCAACGCTGCCGAACATGCTCAATCGGACGCACGTCGCGACCGTCGCAACGAGCTTGCCCACGATCGATGCGTCGATCCGCCAAAACATTCTGCTTAACAGTGGGCAGATGGGTGACCGTTTCGATGGTTTGGTCAACACGGGATTGAGCGGAACCCCCGCTTCTTTCGTCAACTCGAGTGGTGCCTACGCGACTCACGCCTTGGCCGGCAACGATGTGTCGGCGCTGAACGACTTGGGTGTTACCCAACTGATCCCTTCCGACGACACGGTCGCGAACGCAACGTTTGAAGGGCACCAGGGTGCCCCGGTGACGCTCGCCGATGGACTCAATGTTTGCACGCTGGCTTCCACCGAAACGACTCGCATTCTGGGTGACGTGTGGAACTACGATCCTGCTCCCGGCGCTCAGTACATCGTGTTTGGACTCGGAGAAAGGTGTTCGCTCGTCGGTGCCAACGAGGACGCTTTCTTCCCCGAGGCTCCGCTTCACGCGGTCGACGCTCACAGCGAGCGAGCGGATAACTCGTACGCCCGAGTCTTGCTGGTGGTTGAACTAACCGATGCGGGCTCCGCCAACTCTGAAGCGCGTTACATCGGCGTCGGCGCACCGCACCCAGATGGCGTTCAAGGCGTCTCGACCCACTTGCAAGAGTGGTACAACTGATCCTCCGGTCGCCTGTCCCTCACGGGTCCTCCCCGTGAGGCATTGCGCTCGAAGATTCCGGTCATTGGCTTCACTCGCTCTTACGCAAGTTCGCCGTGACATTTTCGCTGGCCCTTTCTGCCTTCGATTGAATCGTTCGGCGCGTTAACTCGGCGTCCGTGTGCGCCGAGTCTTTCCAGTTTCTCTTGGCTCCGCCAGGCGCATGAAGGTGATGAAAGACTCCAAACGCAAGCCGCGCTTCTCGCGTGGACTCACGCTGACTGAACTGGTGGTCGTGCTGACCATCCTCGTCGCCCTCGCGGGCGTTACCGTCCCTAACTTGACGTCGACGTTCGACCGCGGTCGCGACATCGCCACAAAGACTTCCGTTGACGAGGTCCGCGATGCCGTCACGCAATATTGGTCCGATTGCAAATACGTGCTTGCGGCGCAAACCGATCAACGGATTGTGATCGGTGACTTGCTGGCGTTTCCGTTTGCAGTGGGCGATGAGTTTGATCCTGAGATCGGACTCGGTTGGCGCTCTCCCTACCTCGAATTTAACCGCAACAGCACCTATCTCGTTGACACGGTGAACGGCTTCTCCACCGCGTACGGCATCCCCTCCGACTTCGCCGTGCGTGACACCTTTGTCAATCAAGATCTTGATGGTAATGGGGTCGTCGAGAGTGGGTCACCGATTGTGATTCAAGAACCCACGCTCATCGAATTGGCGTCACGAGGTGAAAGATACGCGCTCGGCAATCAGCGAGAAGTTCGCGTCGTTTCGGCGGGAGCCAACGGGATTCTCGAAATCGACGAATCCCTCTTCGACTGGGAGATCACGCCGGAGCTGCAAGGAGACGACATTTATGTCTCAGTCACGCTTCGCTAATGGGTTGACGCTAATAGAGGTCGTGGTGGTCTTGGCCATCCTGGCGGTCCTCGCCGGTGTCGCGGTTCGTTCTCTCGAGCCGATCGCTGACCAAACACGTTTTGAAGTGACGCAAAGAAGCTTGGATGTGACGGAAGAAGCGATCCTCCGCGACGCGCGGCTGCCGGACGGGACGCGTCAAATTTCTGGTTTCGTTTCGGACATCGGCCGGCTTCCTGATTCGATTGCGAATCTAGTCGACGAAACGGGGATGTCGACGCTAGCAAGAATTGACGAGTTTGGTAACACCGTCAGCGTTGCATTGTCCGGCTTTCCAGTCGCCGACAGAGCGGGGCCAATCGCGACGGATTCGAACAACCCCACGAACGTCGATTGTAGTGAGGTCTCCATTCGTTGCGGCTGGCGCGGACCTTATGTCACTGTGTCAGACCCAGCGGACGGGATTCTTGACGGGTGGGGACGTACGATCCAATTGCAGGCCGTGGAGACAGCCACTCAGGCCGAGGTTCGCGTCGAGTGGCCGGCTGTGACCACTCAGTACAACAATCAAGTGAGGATCGTCGAACACCAGACGGTGAGCGGCTTCATCCGAGATGCCAGCGCTAGCGCTGTCAACGCCGAGGTCGCATTGGTCTACCCAGATCCAACGAAGTCCGTTGACAGTCTCGCGGTGATGGAAGATCTGGATGTTGCGAACGATCGTTTTCGATTTGAAAAAGTGCCGGTCGGGACGCGGGCGCTTGTGTTCCTACAAGCTGGAGGGACACCGGAGATTCGTTACATCGAAGTGACCCCGATGCAGTCGCTCAACCTACCCATCACTCTCTAGGCAAAGCCCATCGAGTCCGAGCCAGAATCGGATCGCGACCGCTCGGACAGGCACTTCGCCGAACGTACAAAGATGACTTGATGACATGGCAAACCAACACACACTGTTGCTGATCACCCAGTCGCGACTCGCGCGAGTTGACGTGACGGTGGGAAAGAGCTCGCGAGTGAAGGGTGTGTGGACACTCGAACGAATGGCGGGCGAGTCGATCGCGACGCTTGCCGATGCCACGCTGCGTTTGGGGCCTAAAAGATGCGGTGACGTCTTCTTATTGTCGCACGAGTTCTGGACCGGAGTCGTTCATCTTGCCAGTGATGTGGCAGGCGCTTTGGATGGCGAAGAGCTCGACCAAGCGATCGCGTTGGAGGCGGAAACGTTCTCCGGAGTGTCCGCATTTGACTCACGTCTCGGCATCAAATCCCTACCGCGAGACGCTGGCGGCGAAGCTCGCTGGTGGGTGACTCAGGTGCCGCAAGCCGACTGGCGCGAAGTGGATCAGGTCGTGCGTCAGTTCGGCGGAAAACTTGCCGGAGTTGGCCACCCGTCACTCGCCGCATTTCCGGAAGGATTGGCGCTGAATTCCGACCATTCCGAACGCCGCGTGTGGAGACTCAATCAAGCGTTTGGTGAGTCGACGCTTTCGGTCAGCGGCGTCGGGCCGGATATCCGTGACGTGATCACCCTGGGTGACCTAAAGACGCAGCGAACACGTTCGCAGCTGCTCGAGTGGTGCGAACAAACCGCCGAGTCGTCGGAGTCGGTCACGTGGGTGACCGACCAAAACCTACCCGAGCTGTTCGCTGGATCGGCATGCGCGCAACTGTCGCTGTTGGAGGAGCTTCCACCATCTTCGGATTCTGACGTAGAGGCCCAGCGATTCTCCGGCGAAGAAGCAATTCGAATTTGGGCGGCGACGATTGCGGCGACACTCCAAACCGATTCGCGAAACGCGGTGCGGATGCCAATCGCGATTGCCACGAAACCACCGATGTCGAATCGCGCCGCGTCGCTGATCGCAGGTTGCATGGGAGTCTTGGTCGCGCTCGGGTGCGTCGGCGTGCATCTCGCCAATCAAAGTCATCTTAAGGACTTGAATGCCCAGATCGACCGATTCAATGCCACAAAAAAGTCACTCACGGAGGGCAAGACTCAGCTCCAGAAGCTGGACAAGTCACTGACCGACCAACGATTGAAGTTGCAGTCGGTTTCCGAACAGACTCAACGACTCTCCGCGGACCTCGCCGAGGCGAGTCGTGTTCGCAATTTCCAGCGAACGCGTTGGGTTGAATTGGTGTCGGCACTGGCCAAAGCGAATGATGGTCGTTGTTGGGTTCGGGGGCTCGAGACAAACAAGGACAAGGTCCGACTCAGAGGATTAGCCTCTTCGAACCAAGAGATTTCCGATTTCGCAACGAATCTTGAACGATACGCCAGTCCGCATGGTTGGAGAGTTCATCCGGCGCAAACGGAACGCAATGACCTTTCGTTGATCGAATTCGAACTGAGCCTCGAAGTCTCTGATCGCGAAGTCGAGCAGTTGGGCTTCGACGCGTCGGTTGCCAATACGCTTCCGCCAAATCCTTTCGCGGTACCCGCCGCAGAAGCGCCCGTCAACGGAGCCTCCTCTGACCCAGGGAACTGGCAGTGATGAGTCAACAAAAACAAGAGGCGCCAAGCAAGATTCTCCTCATGGCGCCGGTCGCGATCATCTTGGCGGTTTACTGCTTCGCGTTCTATTCGCCTCAGCAGTCGTCCATCCGGGCGGCGCAGGCGCGATTCGACACGCTCGCATCCAACCATCCGAAAGCCGAGCAGGAGATCATCGAAACTCGGATGAAATCGGCCAAGACTCGCAACGATCTTCGCGAGGGGAAGGACAAACTCGACTCGTACAATCTGGAGCATGACGAGCTCCTTGCCTCCAGAGACCGGATGCGGCAACAGCTCGAATCCCCGTCGCGCCCGGCGGCAACGATGCAGCGCGTGACGAGTTTGATGGAACGTCACCGACTGGAGGTCATTGAAAGTCAACCCGATTCCGAAGGTGGCAATCGAGTTGCGAAGGTCGTCAAGCCGGTGCGTGATCTCTTGGTCGAT
>JBCBLJ010000048.1:0-20019 GCA_038520195.1 Planctomycetota bacterium | reverse complement strand
GTCGCCCGCCTTCATCGAATCTATCGATCGCATCACGATCAACTCTGTTTTTGACGACACCTCGGCATCCATTATCGAGCTTGTTCCGGGAAGCTCCGCCTCAATTGGGGGCGCGGTGACGGACCCGTTCAACGCACCGGCAGGCGAGTCGCTTTTGCTGGGCACGATTGAATTCACGGCAGGATCGATCGTCGGCGAGACAACGATGCTGCGTGCCACGGATTTGAGCATGCTCGATGAGACCGTCAGCGGAATCGGGACACCACTCGACTCGGTGATCCAAGACGGTTTTGCGTCGATCACCGTGTCTGCGGTACCGGAACCCTCGGTCGCTCCGCTTCTCCTTGCCGCCGGTTCGATCGGTCTTTTCCGACGCCGTAAGAAGTCACGCTCCTGAGAAACGGGTCATGGATGACCCGCTCATGAACCACAGCGCTGCGCCGTTCAATGCGACGTGCGCCTGCTCCAAATCCAATCGACTCAGTTTTTCGCCACTCGGCGGCGCGAGTCGTCATCCGTCCCACGCTTTAATCAGTCAAACGATGAAACAAATTCGATCAACACACACGCGCGAACCTCAACGTCAACTTGGATTTCAAGGCCTCGAAGAGCGTTTGCCGCTCACAACGCCTACTCCATCGGTACTTGATTTTTCGGGTGTCAGCGGCCGTGTCGACGGCACGACGTTTTATACGTCGCACGGGATCACCGAGCTTATCTTGCTTGAAAACTTCGATCCGGCGACCACCAATTCGCCATCTGACCGTCCTGTCCTCGACGAATCGTCGAACGACGGCCACACCAACCGACCGCGGGTCGCAAGGCCACCAAGTGAGGAAAATCAAGACCTTGGTAGAGGTCTTCGCCCGACGGTACCGATTAATAACATCGCCCGGATCCGGGACTGGCGTCTCGCGTTCGAATACCCCGTGATTCAGTTCGGCTTCTCCGTCGTCTCCGCGAATGAACGGTTTGAGGCGATCCCCTTTCAAAACAACAGCGACCTCCTTCCTGGAAGTCAGTTTCAATTCTCATGCTTCCGACATGGCGACGGTGCCCCCGACCCTGACTGTCGCGAAGCGTCAAATCCGAATTCCATTCGCGACGCAGTCATCAGCGCAAATGTCGGGCACTTCATCGAAGGGGTCGATTTCTCGCTCGAGAATGGTCAGTTCAGTAGTTCGTCGGCGGGCCCCGAAACGTTTGATGATTTTGAGATCATTTATCTAACCCCGACCCTGACAATTCAGCAGACGAATGGATCGACGGTGGTTTCCGAAGGCGGCGTCGATACCTTCGAAGTAACCCTGACGCCTCCACCGGCACCAGGAAAGACCGTCTCCCTGACGATGTCACACAATGGCGGAAACGACTTCTCGATTGGAGGCAATCTCGTCTTTAACGAGGGCGAATCGAAGAAAACATTTTCGGTCGTGGGCTCGCAGAACACGCTCGATCAATTTGATCGCACGTACACACTCAACGTCGGAATCAACGAGGGCAACTCCGACGAATTCTTTCGTGATGTCCCAACCACTTCGATTCCGGTGACCGTTGTCGACGATGATCCGGCTCCGACTGTTTCGGTGACCAGCGTGACAGTGGACGAGGCAATTGGGACGGCTAACTTCGCCGTTTCCCTTTCTCGATCGAGCGGAAAACCTATTGCGGTGAGCTACGCTACGGCGGACGGTACTGCAATCGCCGGTACCGATTACTCCGCAAAGAGCGGCAGACTCACTTTCCAACCGGGGACGACGCAACAATCGGTGTCGGTGTCGATTGTTGACGACGCGGCCTACGAGCTAACCGAGCAGTTTTTCTTGAACTTGTCCTCGCCATCCAATACATCGATCGCTGGCGGGCAAGCAACCGGTACGATAACGGACAATGACTTGCGACCGAAGCTCTCGATTCTGGATGCGTCGATCATCGAGCCAAGTGAAGGACAGCAAGAACTCGTGTTTGAAGTGCTGCTGGCCGGCGAATCGTCGTACCCAACTCATTTTCGAGTCTCTACGGAAGACGGTACCGCCGTTGCGCCCGATGACTACGTGGCGACGACGGACGAGTTGACTATTCCCGCAGGTCAGAACGTTGCTACTTTCAGCGTTCTCGTAAACGCGGACACGATTCAGGAAGCAGAAGAAGGATTCGTGGTGCGTTTGTCCGACGCGATCAACGCTGAAATCCAGACGGCGACCGCGGCCGGTCAGATCTTCGATGCCTTCCCGCCAAGTGTGGAGTCCATCCGCATCGACGACGGGACGAATCAACGCAGTGTGCTTCGTAGTCTTGAAGTGCGATTTTCCGAAGAGGTTGAGTTAGAAGCGGGAGCATTTGAGGTTTCAGGACCAAACGACCAACTCGTCGCCCTGTCGATCGACCACCAACTTGATGCTGGAAAGTCAGTCGTGTTGTTGACGTTCTCGGGTGACTTGGTCGATGCTTCCGGTTCATTGGTCGATGGCAACTACTCCCTTCGGATCGATAGTACCAAGGTACGCAACACACGGGGCATTGCCCTCGATGGCGATGGTGACTCGGTAGCCGGAGGGGACGTCCGCCAAGACTTCTTTCGTCTGCTTGGTGACACCGATGGTGACCGCGATGTCGATGCCCTTGACTTGTTCGCGTTTCGGAGGAGTTTCCGAACGACTTCGGTCGATGCGTTGTACAACCAAGCGGTTGATTTCGACGGCGACGGAGACGTCGATTTCCTGGACCTCTTCCGCTTTCGCTCCAACTATCGAACTCAGCTCAACTGAGTGGAGCGTCGAGTAGCTCCCTTGTCGCAGGACCATCCGGCGGCAGGGGAGCTTGGCTGTTGTCACGATCGACGTCCACGAAACACAGGGGTGCGTGCGTTACCCTTGCTCTCTACAATCGGCCAACCGTGAAGGAGAGAAGCGATGAACGAGCACGACACTTTTGATTTCCACACCATCGCTCGACAAGCGTCGGTTCGGCAGGCCAGTGACATTCATTTGCAAACGGGCGAAGTCCCGTTTTTCCGTATCCACGGTGAAATCGAGCCCATCGCGTTTCGCCAGATCACCAACGAAGATCTCGCCAGCGTCGCGTCACTCGTTTGCGGCGAACAGGGCCTGGGCTTGGTGGATGAGATTGAGTCGGGGGCGGTGGACCGATCCTATTCCGTTTCGGAATCATGCCGACTGCGTGTGTCCATCGCGAAAACCCTGATGGGTTACACCATTGTCGCGAGGCTGATTCCGAATTCGATTCCAACAATCGATGAACTCGAACTACCGCAGGTCTTCAAACGAATCGCTCTCGCAGAGTCGGGATTTGTTTTGATCGGCGGCGTGACAGGCAGTGGAAAGTCAACGACCGTCGCGGCGATGTTGCAGTATGCCAACGAAAATCACCGCAAACACGTGGTGACCGTCGAGGATCCGATCGAATACGTGCACCGTCCGAACCAGTGCATCTTCAGCCGACGAGAAATCGGCCATCACCTCGACCACTTCGCCAACGGCCTAAGATCGGCGCTCCGGCAAGATCCGGATATCATCCTGATCGGCGAGATGAGAGACCGCGAAACGATGCGTGCCGCCATTCAAGCCGCCGAAACCGGACACCTCGTCTTCGCAACCGTCCACGCGGCGGAAGTCGATGACATGCCCGAACGCGTGATCGGTTCGTTTCCTGAAATGGAACAACCGCAAATTCGCCAGCAACTCGCCAACACCGGGCTCGCGTTCATCGCTCAAAAACTGGTCCGCCGCTCCGATCAAGAGGGTCGCACGGCGGCGTTTGAGATTCTATTGATGAATAACGCCGCTCGAAATCTCATTCGCAGCAACAAGAGCTTCAACCTTCCGAGCGTGATGCAGACCGAAAGCCGCGCGGGAATGATCACGATGACCCAGTCGCTGATCAATCTCTACCAAGCGGGCAAAATCGACGGCCCGACGCTCGTCTACAACGCGAGCAATAAGGAACGAGCGCGGGAAGTCATGCTCAAAGACACCGGGCTCGATGTTTCCGAACCCGCCTTTCTCGACAAATAGAATCGCACGTTTCGCGGGCATTGAATTCGTGATTTCCGCGCGGGCCGATTACGCTGGCCCGATCTCGACAACCAACGACATTGTTTTTTGGAGGATGAGTTGAGCAAGCGTTGCGATCAGTGTGGCGAATCGGTCGGCGACTCAAAGACATCCCTTTGTGATCGTTGCCGATTACCCACCGGATCGGATGAGCCCACGATGCCTCCGAAATCGGACTATGATGATGCGACGCTGCCGCCGGATCCACACCAAACCGCGCAGCCGATGTCGCGAAGCGAACGAGTCGGCGCCTACGAGTTGGTCGAAGAGATCGCACGCGGCGGGATGGGCGTTGTCTTCAAAGCCAAGCATTCGAAACTGAACCGAATCGCGGCGTTGAAAATGATCCTGGGCGGTAGGTTTTCCTCCGAAGCCGATATTCGCCGCTTTCAAATCGAAGCCGAGGCGGCGGCAAAGTTGGATCATCCCGGCATCGTCCCCGTCTATGACATCGGCGAGCACGATGGCCAACCGTTCTTTGCGATGAAGTTCATCGATGGAGACTCACTGGCTGGCAAGATCGCGCACTACCAAAACGACTCACGCGTCGCCGCGGAACTGATGTCATCGGTCGCACGCGCAGTCTATCACGCTCACCAACGGGGCATTCTCCATCGCGATCTAAAGCCTGCGAATATTTTGATCGATCACGACGGCCGGCCGTTGATCACCGACCTCGGCTTAGCGAAAAGCACCGCGGACGACAGTAACTTGACCAATACGGGAGCCGTTTTAGGGACGCCCAGCTACATGTCGCCGGAACAGGCTCGCGGCGAGCAATCACTGACGACGGCTTCGGACATTTTCGCGCTCGGCACCATCCTTTATGAACTACTGACGGGGCGGCCACCCTACAAGCGAGGCAGTTCCATCGAGACGGTGATGAGCGTCATCAACGATACTGCCGAGGCTCCGCGGCGAGTGAATGCAAGTCTCGACGCGGATCTCGAGTTGATCTGCTTGAAATGCCTCGAGAAAGAACCCGAGAACCGCTACGCCACCGCCGCACAACTTGCACAAGACCTCGACAACTGGCTTCGCGGTGAACCGATCAGCGTGCGAGCGCCCTCGGTCACCGGATTGGCCGCGCGTTGGATCAAAAAGAACCGCCGAGTCACTTACGTGATGCTGGCGTGTTCCTTTGGGATCGCCTTTGCGTTTCCCTTCTTCGCCGCGCTGTTCGGAGACTTGAACGATCTTGGTGGAGTCTACGATCAATTTCCCCAAACCAACCGGCCGCTGATTTTTTCGATCCCACGTCTTTCAGAATTTTGGACGCAGTTGGCGAGCATGCTCCTGCTGTTATTCATCTGGCCTGGGATCGGACTCGTCAATGTCTTGTTCGCCAAGCCGGATTCGTTTTTGAAGGCACTTCGCAATGGTCTCTTGACCGCGTTGTTCATTTCATTCCTTGGTTTCGTTTCGACCGGATGGTTGATCGTCGCGTATTCCGCGAGCGATAGTGCGAGAAGCAAAGTCGTAACGATCGCGGAAGCGGTTTGGCCTCCAGATCAGGCCGATGTGGTCAAAACGGATCGTCGAGTGCAGGAATTATTCACGGGGTTGGAATCGATTCCCCGATCGCAGCGAGCCGCGATTGTTGCCGATCGAATTGCGGCGGACCAAGTCGCTGAGACGCCGCTGGTACTCATGTTCATCGCGATCCTCGCGCTCATCTGCACCAGCCCAGTCTTATTTGGTACCTGCATCGCCTACATCTTGCTCCGTCGCGAACTGCCGTTATGGAATCTGATCACGCGATACTTTTTCGCCTGGTTTTGCATCCTTCTGGCCTTTGTTTCGCTGCTGTTTCAGTTGAGCAATGGTCAAGTCTTTACTCTTCCGGTTCAAGAAAATCGGGTTCTGTTTCTGTTCATCTCCCTGGGTTGTGCTGTCGGCGGTTACCTAACCCTCCGTCGCTGGAAGACAGCGGAGCCCGCGAATCGAATGATTCAAGTTTGATCGTGCCCCGGCAGGCGACCATCTGATCCCCCTGGCGAACTTCGAGAATTCCTGTTGCATCAATGCGGGGCTCGCCGATATGTTTTGGGAAACCAAATTTGGTTTCCCAAATCATGCAAGCCGGTTCAGGGAGGAAGTGGTGGCGCGACCCAAATCGACCGAGTTAACCGACCGCGAACTGGTGGTCATGCAAGCATTCTGGCGGGATGGTAAATCCATGACCGCCGAGGATGCGCGACAGAGACTCTCCGAGAGCGGAGAAGATCTTGCTTACGCAACCGTTGCGAATGTGGTCCGGGCGCTGTGTGAGCGCGGGTTTCTTCAGCAACTCTCTGATAAGCGACCCTTTCAATTTGCGGCAGTGAAGTCGTTCGAGTCGGTCTCGAATCGGTTGCTCGGCGACTTCCTCAAGCGTCTTTTCGGCGGCTCGCGCGAAGCCATGCTCGTCCAACTCTTGGAACGCAAGAAGCTGACGGCCAGCGAGCGCGAGTATCTGAAGCAGGTGCTCAACGATGAGGAGAACGAAGCATGATTGCGATTGGATTGCTCGCGGCCCAACTCACGTTGCTTTTGGGTGTGACGACGGTGTTGCTTTCGATGTCTCGAAAATACCCTCGTTGGACAAGTCTGCTTGGCCCCATCGTTTTGGGATTCTCGGCCGCGGTGGTAGTCACCGTGATCAGCGGTTTTGACCTCCGAATGACGGTACGGTTTGACTCGACAGCGAACGTGACCCCCGCTGAGTCTTCCACCGCTCAATCGCCCGAATCGGGGCAGAGCACCAATGGCGCGAAGGCACCTAGTCCAATTCATCGGGCCGACGGCGGCGGTGCCAACGAGCCGCGGTTTTCGATGGCCGGCTTGGCACGCCTGGTGACCAAGTCACTTCAATCTTCGCGACCACAGGGGACGGACTTCTCGTACGGTCTTTGGTTCTTGTTGGGCACCTTGGCGGGCTGTCAGTTCTTCCGACTGGTCCTTGGTAGCCGGCGCGTCCGCGGGCTCTGCAACAGCTGTCATCCGAGTCCAAACCTGCGACGCACCGCAAAGAGTGTGTTGGGCGTTGAATCCGACTCGGCGCCCGAAGTCTGGCTCGGCGACGACGTTCAGTCTCCTTTTGTTGTCTGGCAACACCCCAATCGAATCTATTTGCCCCGCGGATTCGAGTCGTTTTCTCGACCGGATCAGAACGCGGTACTCGCGCACGAGTACGCACACCTTCGACGTCGGGATCCCGGTGTGCGACTGTTTGTTGACTGCGTCATGATTTTGCTCGGCTGGCATCCGTTGGCTTGGCGCATCAGGCGGCAGATTGAGGAAGCCCAAGAGATGGCCGCCGACTTCGAAGCGGCGACCATGCTGGGCGACCTTCACCAGTATCGGAGGGCTCTCTCCAACTGGCTGCTCTGGATGGACCAGCAGCTGTGGAAAGAAGCTCCTTTCTGCGTTTCATTTACGACGAATTCAGCGATCAGGAGGATCCAAATGTTAAAGAAAATCTCGGGTAGAACGGTTAACGCAAAACTCATCGTTGCATCCATTGCCCTCATCGGCTCGGCCATCGTCTTTGGCGGATGGCGACTGCATGCCGATGACAAGACGAAATTGGCGTCGGCGAAACTCTCCAAGTCGTCACGTCGCGACGGACAACTTTTCCAGCGAGAAAAGAGTGCGCCGTGGGAAACCGTCGGTGACCGCATCGGTTACTACCATGTGCGGCGAGGTACGTTCACGGAATCGCCCTTCATCCAAAACATGCTGGTAGCAGGCGTGTTCCCGTACACGAAAGACCTTTCCCAATCGATGGTACGAGAGTTGTTCGACAACTTCGTCTCGATGGAAGGCAACTTTGTTCCACAGGCGAAGAAGCTTCCCGAAGAGGAGTCCACCGAAAAAGGACATCAACATGAAGTTTTTGCGTCCGCCAGTGTTTTTGCGGCTCGATTCAGCGAAGCCATTGATTGGTCGAAGTACGCCTCGGTCGTCGACGTTCAATCGTTGTTCGGCTCTCCCGCTGACGGTGAATTGGGGCAAGAACTACGAGATTCGATCCACAATGCCGGCACTTCGAAGTCTCTTGTTCTTGGTGAGTTGAAGACGGAGAACGCAACCGGCACCGGTGCCGGCGTCGCGAATGAGTCGCAGAGATTACGGCTCGCCGCGCTTTGGGGTCTCGCCGACGGAGGGCAGGCCACCATCGCTAGCTTCAACCCGATCCCTCAGAACTTTTTCGACGACTCAAGCGATGACGAGCCAGAATCGGTCGAGGAGAGTGCCAAGTCACTGGCGGAGATGACGGAGGCGGTCGCGATTGGGGTCGATTGTCACAAGGATATCTTCACGCAGAGCATCCGTGTCGCGGCCTTCCCCCGTGGTGTGAATGCCACCGCGCTGGAGAATGCTGTCCTCCGACTCCGTTCTGCTTACCTAAGCTCGATCAAGTCCGATGACAGCGACGACGTGGTGACCGAGAGGTTCCGGAAGCACCAGAAAACGCTTTGGAGCGGACTGCGAACAGAAATCGTGTCGACAGACCGAGGCGATGCGGTGGTTGTACAGTTCGACCACACACTTGACCTCATCCAAACCGACAACCGAGGCAACTCGTACCGTGCGACCGACTCCGCGGGCCCCGGTGAGCCATTGAAAACTCTTCCAAAGGCCCCGTAGTTGCAGATGGTCGATGAACCGAGCCGACGGTGGCTCGGTTCATTGATGGAAACCGTTCTCGAGCCGGACCTCGTCCAGGCCAAGTTGGCCCGGCTTCGGCCAAGGGTCTTTTGTCCCTTTACCGATTGCGACCATCGGGCCCATGACATGGTCTTCCGGCAGCCCAATCAGCTCCGCCACTTTCTCGATGTCAAATCCGATCATTGGGCACGACTGATAGCCGAGCCCCTGAGCCGCGAGCATCATTGTTTGCATGGCCATTCCGATCGAACGCTGTGCCTCGTCGCGTTGCAGCCACTCGCGTCCTTCATGAAACGGCCCCATCCAACCAACGAGCAAGTCCGACACCTCTTGCGGCGCGTTTTGCCAGTATCGACTTGGCTCCTTCGCCCAAGCTTTGGTGTCCGCCGTGAATAGCACGAGCAATGATGCATCCGTCATCTGCGATTGATCGTTGCCAAATTCCTTTCGAATTTTGGAACGGAGTTCTGGATCCCGCAGGACCACAAATCGCCAATGCTGAATGTTAAAACTGGTGGGCGACTGCAGCACGGCCTCAAACAGTTTCTGCTCTTCCTCGGCGGACAGCTTGTGGTCCGCGTCAAACTGTTTGATCGAGCGGCGTTGGTAGATGGATTCGATGACGTTCAAGGACTGATCTCCTGCTAAGTTCCGATTGGGTTTGCGAGCCCCAGTGTTCGTCGTCTCCTCTTCTGCGTAACACCGGTTTGGGAGCGTCGACTGGGACTTAGGGCGTTTCTTCGACGGGCAATCACCAAAAAGCTTACGTCCACGCCACATTGTTCGTGAAGACAGCTGAGGTGGAAACGCCACCTAACGCCTTCCCCGTGTTTTTAGCCGTTTGCAGGTAAGACTTCCACCGGCCCGTCGTCGAACATGCATTGAACGAAAGAACCAAAAACACGAGGAAACTCAAATGTCTCAGGCAACTGCATTCGACGTCCCCACCCGAGAACATGTCTCGGAAAAGAACCAAGCCGTTTTCGACAAACTCACCAAGTCGCTCGGCATGGTTCCAAACATTTATGCCACGCTCGCTCACAGCGACTCCGCGCTTGGCGATTTCCTGACCTTCGACCACCGCAAGACATCGCTGAGCCCCAAAGAGCGCGAAGTCGTGAACTTGGTGACGAGCGAAATCAACGGCTGCTCCTACTGCCTTGCGGCCCACACGATGATCGGCCAAAAGGTCGGATTCTCGGCGGACGAAGTCCTGAAACTTCGGCGCGGTAGGGCGACGTTTGATCCCAAGCTCGACGCACTCGCTCAGTTCGTCCACTCCGTCGTGGAGAACCGCGGCCGAGTCAGCGACCTTGACACGGCCACACTGATGGACGCGGGTTATACCGAGGAGAGTGTCGTCGACATTGTGCTCTCGGTCGTCGCGATCATGACGACCAACTACTTGCACAACATCACGGACGTTCCGGTCGACTTCCCCGCCGCGCCGGCGATCTGATCAAATCGAATGCTGCAGCGGCGTCGGATCCTTGACGCCGCTCTTCGTCCGTTGAGGCGGGCTATTGCCTGTTAACATTCGCCTCGATGACCGCTTATTCAATCGGCGGCACGAGTTTCTTCACCCAACTGGGCCACGTCTCACTCGCGAACTTCTTTAGACGCGACGGCCGGTCGGCGTCGATCACGTTCCAAAGGGAAATTCCGTCCTTCACCAGCGGCGCTTCTTCGCGAGGCAAATGTGTCGCCAAGCGTAACTTGACATCGGCATGTTCCGAGGAGTCTGCAAGGTTGGTCCATTCGTTGGGATCGGTCTCGTGATCGTACAGCTCTTCGCCGCCATCGAAGTAGCGAATCAAGCGAAAGCGATCGTCACGAACGCTGTAGTTTCCCCGTCCCCAAGTCGTCAACGCGGGCACGTCTAACGGAGTTGACGGATCCATCAACTGCGGGCGAAGGCTCCGACCCGACACATTTGAGGGCACCGGAACATCCGCCAAGTCGGCAATCGTTCGATACACATGAATCAACGAAACAGCCTCGTCACAGCGATGCTTGCTGTGCTTCATTCGAGGATCAAAAATGATGAAAGGCACTCGAGTTGACTCTTCCCAGAGCGAAAACTTACGAAAGCTTCGTTTCTCACCTTGGTGATACCCGTGATCCGACCACACAACGACGATCGTGTTATCGGCATGCGGGCTGGCTTCCAATGCGTCCAGAACTCGGCCGATGTTGTAGTCAGCCCACGAGATGCAAGCCAAGTACGAGCGATGGACTTTTTCCCATGCCTCGTCGCGACGAAATCGAAAGTCGTCGGATAACTTCGCCATCGATCTGCCAACCAACGGCACGTCCGCAAGATCGTTCGGTCGAATCTTGGGGGGCTCAATCTTCGTCGGCAACGCCTCGAAAAACGGCTTCGGGCAAACGAATGCGAGGTGCGGCTTGACGATTCCGACCGCCAAGAAAAACGGCTTCTCATGCTCACGTGAGATCACTTCGATGCCGTAGTTGGCGACCTGATGATCGGGATGCTCTTGAAGTGGATTCTTCGTCGGGCAGAACGCCATCTTGGTCGAGTTACCTTGCTGGTAACCATGCTGGGCGGCATACCGAAGTTTTGTCAGCTCGGGTTGATGATACTCATCCCAATCCTCGCGAAGTTCCTTGGTGCCGTGAAAGATCTTGCCCGCTCCAAACGACTTGTAGCCATGCCGGCGGAAGTTTGCGGGCAAACTCGTGAACTGGCCGATCAGCTTGGCGGGAATCTTCTCGTGATCATAGAACGGATAAAGGCCCGACTCGAACGGTTCCACGCCAAAGAGCAGCGAAAGCCGGCTCGGAGAGCAAGCGGGTGCGGAGCAATGCGCATTGGTAAAATTCGTCCCGCGTTGGGCAAGACGGTCCAAGTTCGGCGTGATCGATTGACTTTGACCATCCAGAAATCCGGTCCAATCGTTCATGTCATCGATCGCAACGAACAAAACGTTGGGCCGACGATTCTCGTCAGCGACCAGCGGTGCCGGCAGAAACAGCGGTAACAACACGAGGAGTGCCGGGAACGTCAGTCTTTGGTGGGGCGTCAGGATGTGCATTGCGTTTTGCATCACGGGCTCGGCGGTTGTGTACTCAGTTGGCGGCGTCTCTCGCACCGTTCGACAGCGACCAATGATTCAGGCGGACTGCGAACGGCTCGCAGCCAGGGTTGACATGCGATCTCGGCAACCGGGGCAGACGGTCCAGATGATTGTTGGCGGTGTCGGTCGGTTCATCACTTTACATCGTTGCACCAATTCGTCCGCTTCGCCCCAAACGTCCTCCTCGATCTGGAACAAATTGCAAAGACTGCATCGCTTGCAACTTTTTCCGACGGAGGAGCCCGCGGCAATCCTCACGATCGCCTTCTGACGAATGGTCTGTTCGGTCGAGCACTCGAATGTGACGCACTCATTGTTTTCTCGCCGCATCGTCATTCGCATGTGTCGCTGGAAGAGTGGCGAGTCACAGCGAAACTCAAAGTCCAGGGGTCGATCGCTGCCCCGAACGATCTCCAGCAGTCGCTTGTAGCACATTTGAAGCTGAGGATCACGGATGTACTCCCAGAGCGACCTGCCGATCACCGACTCCGGTCTCAGAGTGCGGCCGCCCTCATTCGACTCGGCAAACGCCGACCAGGACTCATCGACGTGGATGAGTCGATCTTGGCCGTCAATCGCGTAGGTGACCGTGCTCGGCTCGTTTAGTGTCTCGCTCATCTTGCCCCTCACGACAGGTTCCGTGATCCAAGAATCTTAGTCTAACTCTCCGCCCTTGGGACTTCCATTCTGCGGGCAGGGCCGCCGCGAACCTTGTGTCGCCGATCGTGTCCCGCGTTTGTCTCCCATCTTGAGTGAACCGATGACATTCTTTGTTTGAGCGCGCTGGCCGAATCGGACCCAGTAACCCTGTTTCATGCGATCGCCGTTCGAATTCGGCGACCGGATTGACTCGCGCTCACTCACCAACACATGTCTCCATTCACACCATCGCGCCGCATCGGCGGCAAGCGGTGCCTCGACGAATTCATCAAAGCAAAGGCCTGGAAGTACTGGATGTCGGCACCGCGCTTTTGGCGCTGCATCCATGCCCTCCGAGCCCACACCGACCTCCTCGATCAACGCAGGCTCGCGTCGCGCGACGGCCCAAGCCACGTCCGCGCGATCGTTGACGCCACGGCGGAACTGGCATCCACCGTCAGGCGATGGGTTCGCCCGCCGGAGTCACTAACGCATGATCGCGAATCGAGTCATCACCAACAGTGGTGTCGCTTCGTAGCGCATCTGATCGAGCAATATCCTTGCCCACGATTCCTCTCTTCGTGCCGACTTCATCGAGTTTACCAACCCTGGTGGCATCGATTGCACCTTCACCTCGGAGCTGGAAAGAGCGTGCGCTCATTCGAGTTACCCAACGGTTGGCGATGCGATAAAGCAACCGCTCGATTCTTCATGCAAGCCCCCGATGACGCGACACCAGCGCAAGCGTTTCGTTGGGCCCAGGTGATGGCAACTGCCGACCAATTGAACGCGTCGATCTCGCAACATCTTGCCAGGCAGTTGATGCTCACGATGCCGATGCACGATGGAGCCGACGAAGACCGCTTCTGGCGAGAATCGGTTCGATTCTTTGTTCGCAACCCGATCTCAGGGGACGAACTCGAGACAACCGTCGCGACGATCGCGGCATTGCGATTCACATCCGCGTCGGTGCTGTTTCCAGGTTGTGATAGCCTCCATCCCGTTGTGCCCGAACTGTCCATCGCCAACCGAACACTTCGTTCCGTCCGTCGTCTGGTTGCAAACTGGCGCGAGGACTTCGATCCCGATCAAGGCTCCACACCGAGGAAGCATTGCCAGTGGCCCGCGTCGGTGATCCCCGCGATAGAAGTAACCTGCGGCGCCAAAGGGTGCGCGAACAAGAGCGAGGTGAAATGGCAAATCGTTCAATTGCGATCAGCTCGAGAGCTGCGAATTGAGGGACGGATCCTGAAACACTGTGTTGGTCGTTGGGGATACGACCAACTCTGCGTCCGCGGAAGGTCCTCAATTTGGTCACTTCGCCGATGGAGTCAGGGTCAAATGCGGCGCGCGGTCACCATTGAGTTATTGCCGTCTCGATTTGTCATTTCGCAGGCAAAAGGCAAAGCGAATCGACCGCCCACTCCCGAGGAGGCCGCGATCATTCGGAAATGGGCGGCGCAGAACCACTTGCGGATTGGAGAACACGTTTGCGTCTGACTATCATCCCAGCACCACCTCGGACGGCAGACCGCCCTGTCGCGAGTGTGCAACCGGATCGACAGGACAACGGCCGGAAAGAAGAAAGTAGGGGCGGCAGGACTCGAACCCGCGACCAAGGGATTATGAGTCCCCTGCTCTAACCGACTGAGCTACGCCCCCGAGGGGTTTTTCGAAGACTTGCGACAACCAAGGGCCGTCTTCCAACCAGAACTCCCGACCCAGGTCGTCGCCCGGGCAAGCACCACCCCTTCGAGATTGGACGATGTGTTCGCGTATTGTAAACGCAGCACCGGGTGAGGCGTAAGGCGCTCGGATAGAAACTGTGCCTCCTAGTCCATCGCCTCCGCGGGCGAAAACCCAGCCCCACGCAAGCGTTCTCCGTCGACGCACTTCACACAATTCGATGCGCTCGCAACTCACCCGATCGGCTTCGTAAGATCTTGGCGTAGCTTCGGGCGAATCGTGTTTTCCCAGATAAACCATCGGCCATCAAGATAGACTTGGGCCTGTCCGGACGCGTGGTACTCGTACGTTACCGCCCTTCTGCAAGACGTTACCATCGCTATTTCTGGTCGTCAGTACCAAGAATGAAATCGCTCGGTCTCAGTCTAGCAGCCAATGGTGACGGTCATTCCTGGCGAAGGGTTTTGCGGTCAAATTGAAGAAGTCAGAGGCGACTCCCTCATGGACCAATGGTCTATTCTTTCGCTCGACCATACCCTGCTGACGGGGCGCTGTTGTAAAAGGTGTCAAGACTGTGTCTGAAGCTGAGTCGGAGAAATGGATGAATGTTGGATTTGCTAACGAATCAGCGGCACTCGCCCGAGAAGCTCTCGTTCGGGAAATCGAATACCGTCGCGAGATCAAGTGGAGGATCTTTAGCTGGAGTAGCACACTGCTATCAGCGATTACTGGTGGAGTCGCAACCCTGAAACTTCTCCATGGTTCGTCACCAAGTCTTTCTTGCCAATGCACGATGCTTTTGGTGACCTTGATCCTGGGCGTGTATTCCAGCATCTGGGTTTATGTTAGCCAACGGCACGAAACGTTAGCCTGGGAGAATCTGCGTGAATTTGCCGAATTTGCCGAGACAAGCAATTGCGGGCCAACCCGGTGGGAGTGCACGGTGGGAGCGATCATGCATCCCCTCGCACTCGTGCTCCTAACGACAGTGGCGGCAGTTTCAGTGTTTATTCCGCTCGGTACAAGCGGTCGAAAATCCATTGAAGGTGAATTGCAGCAGAAGGTACTGATATCCGCTAACGATCAAAGTGCCGAGTAGTTCGATCTGAATCGAGTCTCTGAGTCTAGATTCTGTTAGACTCGTGCCAATGAGACATCGAACGTGAAGTGGTAATTGAAGATGGTGAAGCCGACTCTTTTGCTTTTGGACGACAACGAAGAATTGCTAGACGAACTCGAGGCAGCTTTCGAGCAAAAGTTTGGTCAGCAATGCGATATCTTTATCGCTTCATCCGGTGCACACGCTTTTGACGAACTCCGGCGTTCTTTGTTGGAAGGAAAACCCATTGCCGGACTGGTCACGGATCAGTTCCTTGAACGGGATCCGGATGACGACTCACCTCAGCGTGGGGAATACGAAACCGGAACACAGTTCCTGCGGATGGCCAAGAACTTGTTTCCCAATGCTTTCCGCGTGGTTTACTCCGGGCACGTTGACAAGCACGGCCATGAAACACCGGTCACGATCACGGAGTTGCAGCTCTCTGCGTATTTGGAAAAAGAATCCCACCATAAGAGGCTCTTGAAGGACGTCACGACACTGCTTGCCCGATGGTTTCACGAGAATTTGGAGTTTGCCGGTAAAAGGAATGTCGTCCGAGTCGCCGGTACCGCTGAGAACGCGCGGAAACTCCGTGAGACGCTCGCAAAGAACTTGATTCCACACGAGTGGCTTAACCTTCTCCGTGACAGTGAAGCAATGAGCGTCGTGAAAGCGCATTGTGAGCAGTGTGAGATCGATGCAGAGACCATGCTCAACCAACCGATTTTGCTTGTCACCGGAAAAGAGCCTCAAATAGACCCGAAACCGTCGAAGGTCTTGGAGTCACTTGAGCCTCTAAGAATCAAAGACGAGGAGGGATACGCGCTGGTGATCGTTGGCGGAGGCCCCGCCGGTTTAGCCTCCGCTATCTTCGCGGGATCCGAGGGGCTCAAGACCCTGTTGGTCGACTCGCAAGCCGAGGGAGGGCAGGCAGGGAGAAGCGCTCGGATTGAAAACTATTTTGGCATTCGCGGTGGGATCTCCGGACCGCAGCTAGGACGAATCGGTGTCGAACAAGCGCGTTTCTTTGGAGTCGATGTCATCGCGCCGATTACGGCAAAGAAGCTTCGGCGTCGGGAAGATCGCAGATACACAGTGACACTCTCAAACAGCGTATCGATTACCGCAGACTGTGTCCTGATTGCAAGCGGTGCCGAGTGGCGCAAGCATAGCGCCAGAGGCATCGACGGGCTGACCGGGCACGGCGTCTACTACGGATCGGTGATCAGTCACGCGTACAAATACATTGATAAGAAAGCGTTTATCGTGGGTGGCGGCAATTCGGCCGGGCAACAGGCTCTGCATATGTCAAAGTTTGCACGCGAAGTTACCCTTCTAGTGCGTTCGACGGGACTCACGAAGATGTCTCAGTACCTAATCGATCGCATCAACGCAATCGATAACATTTTCGTTGAGTACGGCACGACTGTTGAAAGTGTCGCGGGAGAACGGGAACTCGAATCTTTGACGCTAGTAAAAAAGAGTCCCAATGTCACTCCTGGCGAGGTTGCCAACTCGCCGAAGTCTGGACAATCCGATGCGTACGATTGGAAGAGTGCTGGCCCCGAGAATGAGTTTATGAGGGCGACAGGTGTTCCCGCGGACGCGCTGTTTATCTTTATTGGAATGGAACCGCAAACAAAATGGCTTCGTGGATCGGGCGTCACATTGGACACTAAGATCCACTCGCGTAAAGACATCCGCGAAAAGTATCCGTTGCTTCAACCAATGGGTTATGTCGTAACGGGTGACAATATGGTGCGCAGACCTCAAGCATTTCAAGAATTTGGCCGTAAGCCGTGGGACTTGGAAACGAATTTGCCCGGCGTGTTTGCGGCGGGTGACATTCGGTTTAAGCCTGAACTCGTTCCACGTGTAGCTCGCGCGGTCGGAGAAGGATCGAACGTCGTCGGCTACGTTCACAAACACCGTAAAGACTTGTAGAAGACCCAGTCGAATTCCCCTCGGATGTGCATCCAGACGCGACTGCGAATGCTCTGCAACACCTGACGTCAGGTAAACTAATTGGCCGCGGGCGGCGTTCCAAGGGTGATTGCGAACGTGGCCCCGTCTGGACCGGTCTTGAGTAGACGGACATCACCGCCGTGGTCCTTCGCGATGCGACGGGCGAAATAAAGCCCCAATCCAGTCCCATTTCCTTTCGACTTTGAGCTCGCGAATGGCTCGAAAAGCCGGCTTTTAACGTTTGGCGGAATCCCCGGTCCGTTGTCTCGAATCGTAACGCTTGCGGCTCTCCCCTCACCTTCCGCTTGATCGAGAGTCACTTCAACCCGCGGGTCTTCCAGTCTGCGCTCCCGGAACGCATCGATCGAGTTCTTGATCAGATTGAACCAAACTTCAACCAAGAGATCTGTCTGTCCCTTGACCTTGATTCTGTGAGGTGGAAGCTTCACGTCGATGGAGACATCGTCGAGCCCGATTTCGGTGGTCAGCCGTTCGACCGCCGACTGAATCGATTCAGCAACGTCGACAATTTCGTAGTAGGCAGGATCGCCCGAGCGGCCGAAATTTTGGATTAAGCGAAGCAGGTTTTCGGACTGTTGAGCGCTGCTCTGGATGTCACGGACAGCGGTGTTGATGGTAAGCATCGCAGCTAAGCCGCCAAAGAAATCGCCGTAGTCAACGGAAGGAACGTTGTGTGCCGCGCGTTTGATGTCATCGAGCGTGAGTTTTTCGCGCGCGAAAATGGGCGCTAGGGTCCATGGCGATTCGACGTGATTCTCTTCCAACCAGCGAGAGATTGCCTTCTTCGCGTTGAAACGATCTCGACTGTCAACTTTGACAGTTTTCGTATGCCGCGATTCAATCGTCGGGATCAAGTCGTGAATCTTTTTTAGTAGGTTATTTTGAGCCAAGCGATCGCTCCAATCCATGAGTTTCTCGATCGCAGTCTGAAGCTCCCGGGCATTGCCCGCTGTCGCCACGGTGGGGCTCTTTAGCTGGTGGGCGACGCTCGCGGTTAACAATCCCAGCTCGATCAATCCCTGCCGAGGCGTAGCGCTGCTCGCCTCGTGCCATTGAGGATGTAGCCGAAGCCCCTCAAACAGAGAGCCAAGAGAATCGCGAAGTGTTTCCAAAAAAACGGTTGGCTGAGTTCCGCGGCATGAGATCTCCAATTGCGTTGTTTTTGCGAGCCGAATCAGTGCCTTGTCGCCACTATCTCGGTGCTGCAACAATGCACCGCTGCGCCAATGCGTCCCGGTCGTGTGCCGAAACGTTCGTGTAATGATCTTCGCCATCAATTCGGGACCGGGATCTTCCAGCTGACACCGTAGCGATGCTTCTTCTTCGCGTGCTCGATTCCAGCGACTCATGGCTTCTGCCGGCTCTTCGAATGGTAGGAGCGCCGGTAGCAGGCACCGTTCGTCGTCCAGGATTGGGAGGCAGAGACCAAAAACTTCCATCACCTCCTGTACGTAAGTAGCCAATTGCTTCGGATCCAACTCGGAATGCAACTGATCTGGCGACCAAAGAGTGTCCAGCCGCGCATATTCGAGGACACCGCGCCGCTCCCGTGCCTCGTCGTCCGCGAACACTTGCGCCACCGCGTTTGCCATCCACAACCGATCCAAGATCACATATTCGTTGACACGATTTTGTTCAAAGTAGGAAATGGAACCAAGATCGTGCATCCGACGAATCGCGTCATCAATCGTCATTCGACTTAAACGCTGTTTGCGAAAGAGCTCGACGTATTCGATGATGCGCTTGCCCTCGCGGAGGAGTCGCTCGATGTGATCCGCTGCTTTGGACAATTGGCGTACGCGGGTCACTGACGCCCTTAGGTCCTGCGACAGTCCGGTGATCGCTTCAATCAACTCCCTAATTTGATGTTTGTCACTCAGTTCGAGTTCGAGAACATCAAAGACAAAGTCGGGGAACTCCTGCAAGATGGCGGAGCGATCGATCCAACGCTCGTCCACCACATCGTGTTTTTGCGCCAGAACGAGCAATCTCGGTTCGTGAGTGCCCGCCGCGATTGCATCCAGGCGACGCTTCCAGTGCTCGATGGCTTGGAGGGGCGCCTCCTTGTCGGATTCTTCGACGACGAGCAGCACAACCATACGATTGCGGGCAACGATTCGTTCGAAAGCGAGCGAATCATCCTCGCCGCGGAACTCCCACAGTGAGATGACATCACTTGGCGGGACAGAGAGTTCCCAGAGTCTCGGAAATGATCGCGGGACTTCACCCACTGCGCTGTACGCAGAATGGCAAAAGGACATCAGATTCGACTTCGTCGAATTGTCGTTTCCCACCAAGATGATGGGAGGGTGTATTCGCGATTTCTTGCTGTCGGTCATGAACTATCACTCACCGACGCGAGCGAGTCGCTCGAATAGACTAGAGCGGCCGCACGAAACGATGAGCCAAAGGATTCGTTGACATCTGGGTAACAAACACGCGGAAAAACGATGAGGGCAAATGCCAAACGGTGCTCGACCCACGGTATCTACCCAACGTGGAGAATCCCAGTCCGTATGAGGGCTGCCGTTGCGATTGAATCGATATCAAACAAGTTTTAGTCAAACCCCGTTTGAGGATCAGTCCCCACGCTAATTCATTGTTCGGCGAACCCCGGCGAGGACAGGCTCGTTTTTGACAGATTTCGGCGTTTTTCTCGATTTGACAAAACGCTCTCGCTGCATGAACACATTTTGCGGTCACCGCGGAATCATGTCGGATTGGCGAGAGAGCAAGCGAAGCTTGTAGAATCGCGGCAAACCCACCCAACTGTGGTTTGAAT
>JBCBLJ010000189.1:0-11565 GCA_038520195.1 Planctomycetota bacterium | reverse complement strand
ATCGAAGACGACCTTGTCGAAGCGCGACTTGGCAAGAGTGGCATCGTGGTGGTTGACCAGCGCAATCAGACCGTCTGGACGATCAAAACCAAACCCAAGTCAACAAAACGCCTCGCGGAGGGCGAGTACAAGTTTGTCGCTCCGGCCGACCTGATCATCACCGATGAATCCGGTGTCGAGATTCGCGGGACAGAGTTTCGGCTCGTCGACTCCGACACAAGTCTGCGGCTACGAGTGTCGTTGAAGTCGTCTGCGAAGGAGACTCGCGACCAACCGGTGCCACAGAACCCTGTCTTGGAGGCCGCCCGTTGGATTGAATCGGTCGGCGGCAGAATGTTCGAGACAGGCCCCGGTAGTCCGGAGGTTACGCCGAAGATGATCGCCGAGCACGGCACCAAGGTTGGATTCGTCAGTCTCAGTGGCTGCGGAAACCTGGACGGCATTGGGGAACATCTTGCCAAGCTACCGTCGCTGAGAGTGCTCTTCGCGGATAACACTTCCTTAGACCGTCACGATCTCCTCCAGCTTCTTCCGAATCGCGACATCCACTGGGTCAAATTTGCCTACACACAACTGACTTCCGAAGACTTTCGATTGCTAAGTGGATTCCCGAGGCTCAACAGCTTGGGTATGAACGGATCACAAGCCAAAGATGGCTGGGAATTCATGAAGGCGATTCCGTGGCTGCCCGAGATCCAGCTCTCTGCGGATAGCTTTCCTGACTTCGATCGCCTTTGTGAGTACAAACAACTCGACACGATCTGGATCGAACACGACTTTAGTTTGTCAGGCTGGGACCGAGCCGAATTGATCGAAGAGATCAATGCCGCGAGACAGGGCAACTCAGGCGTGAGGATCGGTTTGAACAACGAGATCGTTGGTGTCGATGTCGTGAAGGAAACGGCACGCCGGTTGTCTCGAGAGGGCTGGCGATTCGCCGGTTTCTACAGCAACTGGCAAGATTCCTGGAGCTCAAGCGACGACGACCCGTGGGACGACTCACGCTGGTTTCACGTTTTTCAGATTACCGCACCCAACGGCCTTCGCTGGACGCCGGAGATCGCCGAGGAAATCTCGTCGCTCGGTCACGCGTTTAGCACACTTACCTTCCAGGGATCGCAGGGAACTGAACACCTGCCGGCATACCTCCGGCGAAGAGTGATCTCACACCTGGATGTTGGTGACTCCGACCTTGGTGACGCCGAACTACAGGAGATCGCGGAGATGAGCGGCATTCGCAGACTTACGGCGACGGGCACGAACATCACCGGTCAGGGTGTTTGGGAATTTGAGAAGCGTTGCCCGGGCTGCGTCGTCGTTTCGGAAGTGTGGGAACCACGTTTCGACGGAGACCCGTTGCTCGACGACGTTCCATGGGCCAGCCTCTCAAGAGACGATGACCTACTGCCGGACGACCTCTCGGTCGACTCCAAGCCGGTCGTCCTCACGCGAAGACGAGTGGACGAGTTTGATCTTGAGTTTACCGCCCAGCGGTCCTCGAAGAAAAAGGAGGGCTTGGGGATTCGCTTTGAGGTGCAAGGAAAACCGGTGACGGCGGTGCTCGGCGGTTGGGGAGGATACTTTTCGGCATTGGAGTCCATCGACGGTCTTCGAGGTGACCGATCCAAGTTCACTTCAAGCGGCGATCCGTTCGCGGACGGCAAACCACATCGTGTTCGAGTGTCCGTACGCGAACAAAGCCTGCAAGTTCAGGTCGACGACAAAGCGTTGCTTCGCTGGGCTGGCGATCCGTCGCGATTGAGCGTGATTGACCGTGTGCTCCGTGGTCAGCCGACGATTTCGTTGAGAGCCTTCAATCGAGCCGAATTCAAGATCGGGGCGATGCGGTTTCAGCCGCGAACGATGAAATTAGCGGCGAAGAGTTCGATTCCGTTGGTCCAGAAAGTTGACGACGAATACGAACTCCTATTCAAAGCGAGAAGGCTGACGTCCCAACCCGAAGCGATGATCATTCATTTGCTCGTCAATGGAAATCGGGCAACTGTGTTGTTTGCAGGTTTCGCGGGGGAATGGTCGGCACTCCAGCAGATCGACGGCCAATGGGGAAACAGCAACGCGACCAGTTTGCGGTACGACCCTTTTGAGGACGGAGAGTTTCATCGAGTTCGAATCAAAGTCACGGCGTATTCCGTTGACGCGTTCATCGACGACCGATCAATCATCCAATGGCAAGGAATCCCCTCTCGCCTCAATTTCGCAAAGCCCGGATCGGGTGGGCAAGGCGGCGTTGCGGGTGTCGACGTCTCGGTCTATGCCTATCCGCCCGCGCAATATGAAATCGTGGATTTCAGGGTCGTCATGGACGAACCGCATGGCACGTCCGCTGAGTAGCTCGATTGGCGCCTTATTTTTCGTTGAAACCCTTGATCGAGATGCCAAGAATGGGTGTTCGTGTGCGAACCGTTGCTGAACCATCGAGCATTCTTTCTTTCGGACGCGATCAGGATGGCAACGATGTTTCAGTTCAAACTTCGCTCGATCCTGTTGCTGGTTTCGGTCACGGCGATGTTGCTGGCGAGTTGGCGATATGCCCCGTTTCAAACCGCCGCCGTCACCGTCTTACTCGGATCGATCGTGTCTCGCGTCGGGGCAGCTCGTGTCATTTCCAGCACGTTCGTCCTTTGGGTGGTGGCTTCCGCCGGAGCGGCGGCGGCCATGATCTTCTGCCTCGTGGTCGAGTTTCTCGTGCTGGAGTACCAGCAGCGCCCGGTTCATATCGGTTGGGGCCGCGCGATCCCGATGTCGCTTGTGGTGGGTATCGCAGTGGGATCGGTCGTTTCGGCCGTCCATGGAGTCATCCTTCGGTTTTCGCCCCTCCAACGCGGCGTGCAGTAACCGGCGAGCAGTCTCGTACTGGTTTGCGTCGGGCTATGATGGTGCGGTCAGTTCACCTCTCCAACGAAAGCTTCATGTCCGCTCGAGTCATTTTTGCAAGCTTGTTCATCCTCGGGTTTCTCACCGTTTCGACGGCCGACGAACCCGAACGCAACACCCGGCCGGCGCTTCAAATCATCAACGGAAGTGAGCAGACCGCTGAGGTGTTCTGGATCAAGCCGAGTGGCGAGCGGGTTCCAAACGGTAAGCTCGAGCCGGGGAAGGACACGATCATTAGGACATCGATTGGCCACCGATTTGTCGTCGTGGGCCAAAAAGACCAAGCCGAGACCGAGGTCACATGCAAAGTCCCCGTACAAGCTCATCGCTTTGATCCGCCCAATGAAGATGGTGTGCCTGAATTCTATTCACAGCGCGTCGATGCGACTGGCTTTCCGATCGTTGCATCGGCTCGTGTCAGCCCCTATGCACTCAACGAAGCCGCCTACATTCTCGATCGGTTGCTCGCGAAACGTCCCGATGTTCGTGAAGCCATGATCCAAAGCGGCGCGAGGCTCTGCATCTTGGCGTACGATGAATACACGACCGAGCAGCCGGAGTTCAAACGACTGGCAGACGCCCCGCTCCGCGAATTTCCCGGCATTTCGGGCAAGGACTATTGGGACGCTCGAGCACGTGGGTTGGGCGGCAGCGAACTCGATCCGTTCTGTTCGTGTGGCGAAGAAAACCTACTCGGCTATCCGGGCGACCCGTACTCGTCCGAATCGATCTTGATCCACGAGTTCGCGCATAACCTTCATCTTCGTGGCATGATCAACGTTGACCCGACGTTCGATTCGCGTTTGAAAGCCGCGTATGAAGCGGCGATGAGTTCTGGACTTTGGAAGGGCAAATACGCGAGCGTCAACCACCATGAGTATTGGGCCGAAGGCGTGCAGTCGTGGTTCGATGACAATCGTGAAAATGACCATGACCACAATCATGTCAACACGCGCGTCGAGCTTGTCGAGTACGATCCGCGATTGGCATCGCTGTGCGAAGAAGTGTTCGGCGAAACCGAGTTTCGCTACACCAAACCGGCAACCCGGCTGACAGGGCACATGGCCGGCTACGACCCGGCAAAGGCCCCAAGATTCCACTGGCCGGAGCGTTTGAACAAGGCCAAGAGTGACATCTTGAAGGCCGCCAAGTCACGGAAGTAATGGTGGCGATGCCGCAGCACAGGCGTGTTGAAAGAGCAGCCGGCGACTTCAATTCACCGCTTTTCCGGGACCAGCCGAGCGGTCAGTGTCCAAGGTCAAGTTCCCGTCGCGAGTCGCCGAACAGGGTGCCAGCCGCGAATCTCCCAAATCGGTGATTCGCCCGCCTGGGATCGGTCTGGCAAACGGTCGTCTACTATTCTAAGGTCCAGTTTCACAGACTGATTTCACGGAGGAAATTCGATGTCGAGTGACCAGCTCGCCGTTCTGCAGAAACTGGCTCAGCAACACCCTTGGCCGGGCGAAAAGCCGGATTTCTTTCCGATTCGGTGGAGTCTCGATGGCGGCGGACGGTGGATGGTGGAGCAGAAACTGCGGCGAAAAGGATTCAAAGTCGTACTCGAAATCGGCTGCTTCCTCGGCGGCTCGGTGGAGAATTGGCTTCGCGCCTCGCCCGACGTGACGGTGGTCGCCGTCGACCCGTGGCCTGAATGCGACGTCGCCAACTACGCACGAAAAAACGGTCGCTCCGAGCAAGAGGCGCTGCAACTGGAACGTGAGGATGGTTTCTACCAAACGTTTCTGGCGAACTTTTGGGACCAGCGCGACCGAGTGATTCCGGTCCGAGACTACTCGCCGGGTGTCCTGCACCAACTCGCTGATGCGGGACTGCGGCCGGACTTGATTTTCCTCGACAGCGATAAGTCCGGAGTGGAAATCGAGATTTGCAACGAGCTTTTTCCCGGTGCGATCATGACCGGTGACGACTGGCACTGGAAAGATGAAAACGGAGAGTGCCCGATCCGTGAACCGGTCCAGCGATTCTGCAGTCAGCACGACCGTTTCCTCAAAACCGAGAATGCGACGTGGGTCATTGATGACGAACCACCGTCGATCTCATTCCGCCTGCGAACGATGCGGCGAGCTCTCAAACAGCGACTCAAGGATCATCGGAAAGCGGTCGCCTAAACAATGGAATGAGCGGCCGCGCGACGACGGATTTTCGAAACCTCCGCGAGACGCTGACTTGAATATCGAACGGGAGACTGAGTACACTCCGAGCGTTCGATTTCTCGTAAAACGGTTCGCGACGACGAACCCTCTCCATGCGATCGACAAAGTTCCGCCAGCAAGTGGCTTACTTGGCGGCACGTTTGATGTACACCCGCGAGGTCCCCGAATACTATCAGGCCAAGTGGAAGGCGGCACGACAACTCGGCCGCGGCTGGATACGCCCCTCTGATTTGCCTTCGAACGCGGAGATCCGCGATCAAGTCCAATTGCTTGCGCGGTTACTGGAGGGCCCCAACGAAAATGCCAAACGCCTGCTTTCGATGCGGCTTCGCGCGCTATGGTGGATGAAGCAGCTTGATGCCTTTCACCCCCGTCTAATTGGAAGCGTGCTGACGGGGCACATCCGCGAAGGGTCCGATGTGGACTTGCATGTCTTTGCCAGCAGTGCTCAACACGTCGCGGCTTCGGTCGAAGCATTCGGATCGGGCTACGAGATCGAACGCAAACGCATTGTCAAAGATGGCGAAGCCCGAGAGTTCACACACATCCATGTCCGCGATGAGTTTCCGATCGAATTGACCGTCTATGCGCCGTCGCTCCTGGGACATCGATTCCGCAGCAGCATCACCGGGAAACCAATCGAACGGGCAACGGTCGCGGAATTGGAAAAGCGAGTGCTCCACGAACACGGCCTGACGCAAGACCAGCTGGACGGTCAGCTGGATGAAATCGACGCCCAGCCGGACCGCTGTGCCGTGTTTCTTTCGTTGTTGCTGCCGCTGGAAAACGTCAAGCAAGATCCTCGCTACCACCCTGAGGGTGATGCGCTGTTCCACAGCATGCAGGTGTTCGCGTTGGCCAAAGAAACGATGCCGTATGACGAAGAATTCCTGCTGGCGGCATTGCTGCATGACGTCGGAAAGGCGATCGATCCGGGAGACCATGTGGGTGCGGGCTTGGAAGCTCTGGATGGATACATCAGCGAACGAACCGCGTGGTTGATCGCGCACCACATGGAAGGCCACGCGATTTATGATCGAAGTATCGGCGCCCGTCGACGGCGCCGCCTTGCCGAGCATCCTTGGTTTGACGATCTCGTCGCGCTTTCCGAATGCGACCGCAACGGCCGCGTTCCCGGCGCGGAGGTCGACGAGCCAGAGGAAGCACTGGACTACATCGAAGAGATCGAAGAACTCTTCGGCTAGCGGCCCATGCCTGGAAACTAACTGTTCAAACCATACCTTTGAGCAACCGTTCACACCACGACGGCTCGATCACGTTTCGCCAGCGTCTTCAGGCAAGTTTCGACTTTCTTCGCTGGAAAGTGCAGTGCATCGGCCCACTCTTTTTGATCTTCGCGTTGTACGGTCTCCACCCTGTTGTTGCTTCTCTCTTACCGATGTCCCTGATCTGTCTTTCGGTCTTTTACCCGCCAAGACTGTCGCTGTTCGACTCCAAGCCCATACTCCGATGCGCGACGTCCAATCTCGTAGGTGTCACGCAATTCGGGATGCATTCTGTAACGATCCTGCTCGCCATCATCGTCCTGGCAACCGGACTTTCCTTGGATCGTAACTGGCTCGCTTTGCTGCTCCTTGCAGGTGTTGTACTGTTCTCGGCGCTAACGTTTGGATTCGACACTCCATTGCGTCGCAAGTTTGATTTGAATGGACTCAGGGACCTCGTGAAGCAAGACTTCGATGAATGAGCCAGCTCGATGGACGTACAGGCCTCGAGGGACGCGATGCCCGGCGGCGATGATCACCGGTCTGGTCGGCCTCGCCGAAGCCGCACTCAGTTGGCCCGAGTCACGCAACGAGTTCTAATTGAGCCTCGACGTCGCAAGTCAGTTGACCGCACGATTCAACCGACTGATCCTGGCAACTCCAGCGGAAAATTGATCGCCTTTCTTTCCCCAACTTTGATCACACATGATTGACGGATTCCAACCGAAACTTTGAATGGCGCCGACTCGGTTCTTGCGCTTCAGATTTGGCTGGACCGTCCTGAGGATCCTTGTCTATCCCTCAACGCGCGACTCACAACGACGCATCCGAATTTAGCGTTTGACCAAACGATCGAAAGGATATCGTCATACGATTTCCGTAGCACGGCACACCTCAAAGAGTTGCTGATGGGTGACAGTCCGTAGTGCATCAACAGAGTCGACGAACGACTTCGATGCGCACACCGCTACGACAGTGCCCAGAATGATCGCCCCTCGCTTTTTTCAACTTCGATGCTCTACCTGTACGGTTTCTACACGTTTGGTATCTGGCTCTGCTCCGCAGCTCTTTTTCTCTCCGTTCACTTTGGCTCCGGCTCGATCACAAACTTGGGCGTCGCGTTGTTCTATCTGGTTCTTCTTCCCTCGGTGTTCATTGCACCAAGCGTCGAACTGGTCGTCCACGTGGGCGAGTCAGGAAGAGCGACACTCAACCGATTCCTCAAAAACTGTGAATTTGCGGCCGTCCGCCTTGCAGCTTCTGGTCTTGCAACGGCATTTGTGACGTTTCTGCTGCTCTGCCTCTCATGGCACTTCGGAAGTCGGTACACGACGTCCGTGACGGCTACGGTCATAATTCTTAGCGTATCGCTCGCTCTCGCGGTCGTCGGACCAGCTGCGGGTTTGTCGATCACGATCTCCCGAGCCAAATCCATCCTTGATGAATGAACTCTCTCCGCATGAAGCTTCGAAAACAGCGCATTCACCGGTGAATCCTTACGACGCATCGAACGCGGAACCCCGTTCCCTGGATTCATCGCATCATGAGCGCTATTCCAGTCGATCTGCATGCGCGGCGATCGGTACCGCCACGTCGATCGTCGCTTTGTATGGATGGATGTTCGTGGTCATCCACTACATCAACGAGATTTACAGCCCCAACATGGGGTTTTGGCAGATCATTCTCTGCCTACTCTGCACGGCAACGGTCGTCCCACTTGGAGCCATGGTGTTTCTGATTTCGGTCGCCGCTCCTCAACGCTTTCTCGTTGCGCAATGCTCAATCGCGTCGGTGCTACTTGTCGCGATCGCTTGGTTTCTTGTGCCGCTTCTCGATCTGGCGCCCCGTCTTGGTTCTTCGAGGGTCATCGAGTACGGATGTCCGCTTGGAATCCTTTTTTGCTTGGCATCGCTCGTCGGGTTACTTGCTTCCGGCATTGCCGGGCTCCTGGATACCAATTTCAATCGCCGTTAAACGACTAGTGCTGCGGGAACGAATTGAGCTTGCTTGGTAACCCGACGCGTGAGCGAGGGAAAGGCTGGAATCCCTCGCTCACGCGTCGGGTTACCGTTTTTCCAAACAGCGTTATTTAATTCCCGCGGCACTAGGTCCGCGACTTCGCGAGGCAAGAGCCGCCCGAGGGCTCTCGAAACGTTCTTCTTGCCTTCTCTCTCGCTGACGAAGCGACAACGAGTTTCCGTTGAGTGCACGCCGACGAGCGTCGATCTTGACCAATCGAACGCCCAAGGGAATCACGCTCGCCTACTCGGGCAGTCCGGGGATCTTAAGCGACACGGATGCGTCGCCACGCTTTAGATCCGAGACAAGTTCTGCACCGTCGTCGAGACGCCTGAGTTCAAACGGACCGTTCCCGAACGGATCCTTGAGCGCGTCGCGATCCAACGCTGACGGTCCGTCGCGGAACAATGCGAACGCCGCCGTCAGGAGTGTCCTCTTGGTGACGAAACGCTTTCCGGCCAGCCGTGTCGGCGCGAATGCTGGAAGAAACATTGCGGCCAGCGGATTATTGGCGACTTGATCGTTGATCTGTGATTCGATTTTCTTCGCGTTCGCGATGGACTCTTCGGGCTGTGAGATGGAAGTGATCACGGAGTCGTAGACGGAGGCCATCTCTTTCGCCCAATCCCGCAGTTGGTCCTGGGACGCCCGTTTGGCTCGAGCGATGGTGTCGGATTGAGCGGACTCCGATGCAAGGTCAAGGATTCGATCGCGCGATCCGCCACTTTCGATCTCACGAATCAGCCAACCGAGAAAGACGTCCCTTTCGCCCTTGATCGCTGCGCTTATGTCGCTCACTTTCGCAGGCTGAAACTGATTGATTCGTTGCTCAAACTCATCTCGTTGCTGTTGATCGAGGTGCTGTAGGGAATCGACAATCGTTTCGATCGCCTCCGATTCAATCGAAAATCCGACGAGGACGTTGATCAGCACAATGACACCCTCCTGACCGGCGTGCCGTCCCAGTTGAATGGCCGCGATCGTGTCTGCCATTGCTTCTTCCACCTGCCCTTCCGCGAACCGAATCCGCGCTCGCATCAGTGCCATCCGGCTCAGCTCGCGAGCCTTACCAAGGTGAGGCAAATACGCGTATGGCCCGGTTTCAAACGCGAGTCCCCAACCGCAGGGTTGGATGGTCGAGCCACGGTGCAGAAACGCCAATGCGTTTTCGCTTGCGGCGACCAGTTTTTCCATCTCCTCGTCAATGGATGCATCGCCGCGCATGACCGCAGCCATCCGTTGGCGAGTCTCGTCATCGATGGGTGGCAATAGTGCAAATGCCTGCCAGTAACTGAGCGCGGCATTCTGATCGAGGGGATTCTTCGGAAGTGGCTCCTGCGAAAGCAGTGTGCTGCTCGTCAACGTGAGGTACACGAGCATCATGAGAGCGATTGTTCGGGCCATCGATTACTCCTCCAGATAGTGCGCAGTGGAAAGAAAGTTGGTTTGACTGGCGAGCGCGTGATCCGAATTCAGCATCACCGCGGCGTGTTCGGAAAGCAGGCGATCGAGTTGGTCGTGCGAGTCGATCGCCGCCCGGTGGTAAGCCCAAAGCGACGGCCCGTGAGTCGATGAACGGGTCACCGCCGCCGACCGAAATGGGTGGTCGTCATCGACATCGGCGGGCCGATCCCATGTTGCGGTGACAAGGAACGCAATCGCGAGAATAGTGGCGGCCATCATCACGATCCCCAACATCGCTCGAGAAAGCCTGGGCTTGGCTGCGGTCGGACGGGAGTTGAGTTGCCCATCAAGACGTGCTCGAACCGCGTCAGCCAGATCATCGGGAACGGCATCCTTCACGATGCCATCCACGATCTCCTTCAAGCCATCGGGCAATTCATCGAGTGGATCATCTTCAGGATTCATCGTCGGCTTACTCTGTCAGTTTTGTGGGAAGTACATCGGCCAGGCGATGTCGCAATCGCTTGCGAGCACGCAGGGAGGCGGCCGCCACAGCGGCATTGGAAATCCCGAGGGTGTTGGCTGTTTCCGAAACGGTCGCCAGCTCGAAATACCGAAGGCAGAACACGGCGGCTTCTTGATCGGGCAGCATGGTGACTTCGCTTCGCAGCCGATCTTCGAGTTCGCGCCGGATCGCAAACTCATCGGCACGGCCATCGACGGCGGGTGGATCGCACGCCGTCTCCGAAAACGGCCGATCCTTTCTGGTGCGACGTTTCCTGAGCGTCTCAAGGGCCGTGAGGACGACAATTCGGCGGAGCATGCCGGGCCAGTTGTGGATCTTCTGCCGCCGTTCAAGTTGAACCGCTTTGACAAAGGCTTCCTGCACGCAATCCTCGACGTCTGCGCGGCGACCCAAGATGCGCCAACAAATGCCCACCAAGTCATCGGCATGCGTTTCGATTAGTGCCTCCCAGTCCACTCCTCTACCCAATTGCGGTTTCGCTGCGAGCGTGTCGTTGCCCTATCGTTGCGCGAGCCGCAAATCGATGACGCGAGGACTGGAGTTTCGGACGATTTGGCGAAGAAACTTCTTTTAGGGAACGGAGCAACGTGTGCTTGCTCTTGGGTCACTGCGCACACATCGATCGACTCGCGCATATCGATCGACTCAAGTGCATCGATGGATTCGGGGATTTGACATCCCGCACGGATTCTGACTGCGCACGAAAAAACCCGCTTCGGCTGGCGACAGTCCGAAGCGGGTTTTCGTGATTCTTTGGTGGTGAATGAACCAACTTGGTTCTCTGTTGAGTCGATTGCGAGACTACTTCCACGATTCGGTTCGTCCGGTCACCCGGCACTCGAAATGAGTTGTTCGAACCTATTCTAAGTATCCTTAGAAAGGAGGTGATCCAGCCGCAGGTTCCCCTACGGCTACCTTGTTACGACTTAGTCCCAATTGTCGAGCTGACCTTCGGCGCCTGCGTCAGTAAACTGTTCGCTCAGCGACTTCGGGCCCTCCCAACTTTCGTGGCTTGACGGGCGGTGTGTACAAGGCTCAGGAACACATTCACCGCGGTATGCTGACCCGCGATTACTAGCGATTCCGGCTTCATGCAGGCGAATTTCAGCCTGCAATCCGAACTGGGGCATGGTTTTTGCGATTTGCTCCCCTTCGCAGGATCGCCTCGCTCTGTCCATACCATTGTAGCACGTTTGCAGCCCTAGACATAAAGGCCATGAGGACTTGACGTCATCCCCACCTTCCTCCGGTTTAACACCGGCAGTCTCTCTAGAGTCCCCGCCATAACGCGCTGGCAACTAAAGATAAGGGTTTCGCTCGT
>JBCBLJ010000242.1:0-10055 GCA_038520195.1 Planctomycetota bacterium | reverse complement strand
GTTCTAGCCGTTGCCGGAGGAGCCTCGGTCGACCCGGATCAGGTCACCTTGGTGGAGCAACCATTGTCGGGCGGCGGAATGGCGATGGTGCAAGTCGAGCCGAACACACTGATGGGAACCGACGGCAACCCGTTCACCGGCGTTCTCAGCATCACCGAGGTACCCGTCGACCTCACGCCGGCCGCGCTTCCACCGGAAGTCTCGCCATCAGCGGTCGTCACGATTCAGCCCGGCGAAATGCAGTTTCAGCGTCCTTCCTCACTCTCGCTGCCGAATCGCAGTGGTCTCGCAGCCGGTACCGAACTGGAGCTCTGGTCAATCAATCATTTGACCGGCGATTTTGATGTCGTAGGCACGGGCCGAGTCACCAGCGATGGCTCGATGATCGAAACCATCGAGGGTGGAGTTCGCAGTAGCAGTTGGCACTTCTTCATTCCGCCGAGAGAGAATGTGCCGTCCGATCCAAACGACAACGACAACACGCCGGATGAAGGATGCCTGCAGTGCCGTGCGTCCGCGGCGGCAAATTCGGAAGTCGTTTTGCATTCGGGCGAATACATCGAGGATCACCAACTCGCCACTTACCAAAGTCTCGGTGAGACGCGTGGTGTCTCGCTGACGTACCGCTCGATCCGTGCGGACCCTCGTCAGATTGTGCACTTCGGTTACGGCAGCGTCCGCCAAAATCGCATCTTCGCGCGACTTCAAATGACCGTCGCTGGCATCGGGGTCCCGCTGAACAGTGATTCCGAATTCGGACTTGGTCCCACCGAGGGTCATTTCTGGCGGGTGCAAGGACAAGACGCGCATGCCGCACTCCAAGTCGACTTGAGTGATCTTCCAAGTGGCAGGCACACCTACCGGCTCGATTATGGCACGGGTGCGTTCGCGATGTTTCCCGCTCCGACCGCTGACGACCCTTTGGCCGCCAACGATTCGTTTTCAGGACGCACTCGACGGTTTGAGGGCGAATTCATTTCCGTCAATTTGACGAGCAGCCCTTTTGGCGCCGGTTGGACCATGGATGGCCTTCTGCAAGCCGCGGAGACCGTCGATGGTTCGGTTGTCCTTTTTGACGGCCAGGATGAACGGCTCTTCAGACCAGGCCTGCCAGGCGAATACTTCTCCCCACCGGGCGACTATTCGACGCTTGTGAAGCGATCCGACGGAACGTTTCAACTCTCGGAAGTTGACGGAACGTTGATCCGATTCGGCGCCAACAACGCAATCACAAGTCTCTTGGATCGGAGCGGAAACGAAACGCGATATGAGTACGGTGACGATGGACTCCTTGATCGAATCATCGACCCCGTCGGACTCGTCACGAACTTTGAATCGATTGGCGGTCAGATTACATCCATCACCGGTCCGGCCGGTCGCCGAACGGAACTGTACTTTGACGAATTCGGGAACCTTCTCCAGATCACCGATCCGGATCAGTCGGTCCGAACTTTTGAATACGATCATCGCCACTTGCTGATCGCGGAAGTCAACAAACGTGGCCTTCGCGAGACGCAGCAATACGGTTTCCACGGGCGAATCGAATCGGTCGTCCGCCGCGATGGCCAAACGATGACGTTCGAGCCCGCCCAAGTTCTGGGTCTCTATCCTCCTTCACAAACTTCCGACGCGATCAATCCTCCGATCGCGATCGGTCGGACGGACGCGGTCACCCGATACACCGATGCGAGAGGTGACGAGATCACGGTCCGACTCGATGCTGCTGGCCAAGAACGTTTCTCGAGCGACGACACCGGCCCACAAGAAACGATCCTTCGCACTTCGCAAAACGAAGTCTCAGCGGTTATCGATGCCCGAGGCAACCGCACGGAGTACAGCTATGATGATCGAGGCAATCTTCTCTCGGTGACCGACGCCGTCTCTCGCGACCGTACAATCACCTTGGGTTCCATCTCCTCCCCAGGTGAAACGGACAGCTTCCAGTTCTTGGTGCCCGAAGACACTGTCTTGTTGTTTGATCCACTTCTGCGCCCACCAACAGCATTGTCGCCACGCAATCTGGAATGGTCGCTGGAGGGCCCCGAGGGTGACCTCTTTGACGAAGAGTTTTTTTCAGTCTCTTCGCACCAAGTGATCCCCGCGTCTGCGGGCAGATACACATTGACGATCGATGGTGGCCTCGACGTCGTCGGCGACTATGCGTTTCGGTTGCAGCAGCTAAACTCGGCGGCGACGCTCGACCTCGCGATTCCCCAAGTCAATGCGAGATCCTTAGAGTACGACGAAACACATCTCTATCAATTCAGCGCCGAGGCTGGCGACCGATTCTTTTTCGAAAGAACGACCGGAGCGCCGGACATCACCTTGGTCGATCCAAACGGAATCTTGGTGGACCTCGAACGGACCGCCGCTCCGACGACCGGCAGATTCACAGACCCGCTGACCCTCGAAGGCACTTACACGGCTTTGGTGCGCGGTGCGATCAGCGGATATGAATTCACCACACACCGCATCGCCGAACGGGAGCCGCTCGCGCTCGAACTGAACGAAACCACGGAAGTCGACTTTGATGCGCCCGGCGAGAGCCAGGTTTACACGTTCACACTTGACGAACCCGACACCCTCTACTTTGACTCGCTGACGAACGACTCCAATTTCGAAGTCACTCTCGCTGGGCCGTGGGGCGCGATGTTTGAAGACGCTGGCCTCGGGGATGATCCACGCCGCATGCCGGTCTCGTTCGCTCCCGCTGGCGACTACACCCTGACGGTTGTGCCGACGCGTGGAATCACTGGGTCCGCAGAGTTCGTTCTGAAGTCCTCTTCTTCCGCAGTCGCAACTTCGTCGGGCGAGGTCATCAACGCCGACCTGATCCCAGGAAACGAAACCGATCTCTATCGCGTCTCGTTCGCGGCCGGTGCCGACGTGACTTTACGAGTGATCGACAGCGAAGCGAGCGGCGCTCGCTGGAGGCTGCTCTCGCCGCAAGGGCAGACTGTCTTTGATCAGGAGTTTGCGACCACGGACACGATCAACCTTCCCATTGCCGGCGAATACACCTTGCTCGTCGAAGGCCGACAGAGCGAAGGGGCACGCCGGCCCAACTACTCGTTCCAGGTAGACCAAGTCGGGTCGACCCCGCCTCCAAGCCCTCCCGAAACGTCCATCGACATCGGTGCGCCGGTGAGCGGAAGCCTTGCCAGTGCGAGCCAAGTTGATGAGTTCGCGCTCACCATCGACCAACCAACCTCTCTGTTTCTCGACGCGCTGCAAGACTCCCGCCGAGTCCGTCTTTCGATCCAAACGCCGCTGGGAGATTTGTACAACAGCACGCTGGATGATGACGCGACGAGCGATGAACTGTTCCTCCGCCCGGGGCAATATGTTGTCTCGGTCACGGGTGATCTTGACGACTATGGATTCCAATTCGTCGACTTGGACTCGATCCCGACGATCTCTCGCGGCGAGGTGATCGACGTCAGTTTTGCGGCGGGACGTCGATCACAGAACTTTGCATTCATGGCGGAACAGGGCGAACCGTTCTTCATCGATTATGTCACTGCCGAGAATCTCATCAGCAGCTCCGTGATGAGAGTCTTGGGCCCGAGCGGGCAGCTCCTGGAGCGGAGTCGCGATCTTGGGTCCCGCAGTTCGTTCGGGACCCTCACGACCGAAGAAGCTGGGCAACACACGATCGTCATTGAATCCAACGATGACGACGCGGATGGGACGCTCCAGTTTTCTCTTCACGAAATCGCGACACCGATCGCGACTCCAATCTCGATCGGAGACGTTGTGGAAGGTTCGATCGATGCGCCGGGCGCATCGGACGTCTTTGAATTTTCCCTTTCGCAATCGACGACTCTGTCGTTTGATTCGCTGGTCCTGGACAGCTCCAACGTGCTTTGGGAACTCTCGGGACCCCGAGGCGTCGAAAACCGCTTGATCTTCTTCGGCAGTCAAATCGAGCCGCTGCCGCTGATCCCTGGTGACTATCGGTTGCGTGTTTCGCAACGAACTGACAACGTCGGAGAATACGCGTTTCGGCTGTTGGAACTCGGTGCCGGCCAACCGATCAATGTCGGGGAATCGGTGTCCGGCGGTTCGTCAACACCCGCCGAATCGACGCTCTATCAGATCGACTTGAGTGCTGGACAACGAGTTTACTTTGATTCCCGACTCGACCCGTCAAAGGTGGATGCCAACGCAGTTCCCGAACGTTGGGCACTGATCGATCCCTCTGGGCAAGAGATTTTTGATATCTCCATGCCCGAACGGAGTGGGACAGCCTTGGACACGGGCGATACTCAAGTCATCGTTCCTCGCGATGGAAGCTACACGTTGCTGATCGGCGGAACGAGTCGCGATCCCGGCGAAGAGGTCGCCTACGAATTTACGATTCAAGAAATCACCGACGATGCTCCCGTTGATATCTCCTTCAACGAAGTGATCAATGGCAGCATCGACTCGCCGGGGCAAACGGACACGTTTACTTTTGGTGTGTCTGAGCCAACGAACTACTACATTGACACACTGTCGGCTCGGAACCCGGACAGTGTCTTTCGTTTTTTCCTGAATGGACCAACCGGCGAAGACGTCTTCTCATCGATTATCCCCGACCATCAGAGCTCCGGACTTCCTTCGACGCTCCTGCCGGGGCAATACACACTTTCGCTAACCGATCAGAACGACGGTCTCGGCCCCTATTCATTTCGCTTGCTCCGCTCGAGCAACGCCCCGATGATGACGTTGGGTGAACGCGTCACGGGAAACTTGGCGGCAGGCGAGACTCTCGCGTTTCGAGTGGAAGCACAAGCGGGCGACCAACTGAGCTTCGATTACCTCCCCGCCGATCCCGTCGGATTCGCCACTTGGCATTTTGAAGATCCTTGGGGACAGCCTCTCTTTCGAACATCATCGACATTGGACCAACTGACGGACCCATTGGAGTATGGAGGGACCTACACGTTATTCTTGATCGGGCGCGATGAGCCCGTGACCTATGATTTCCGGGTGTCCGTTGCGGCGAATGAAGCACCTGACTTGGGCGGAACTGCAATCAATCTCAATGAGGATGTAGCGTTCACCCTTGCCGAAGACGAACAAAGGGCGTTCACATTTTCGGTTGACCAAACCACCACGCTTCGATTTGACTCGCGTGGTGATAGCGGCCTGGTTCATCGCGTCTTTGGTGCGGCGGGAAGATTCGCGGCCTTCAGTGGCGGAACGGTGCGACTCGATTCGATCCATGGAAACGCTGGTGTCGACAACTTCATCGCCCTCCCCGGACAGTACACCATCCTCGCGGAGGGAGTGATTGGGCGCGCGGGCAACTACGTGTTCCGCTTGCAGGACTACGCCGCGGCCGAGCCGTTTGAAATTGGCGAAAGCATCTCCGGGCAACTGCCGTCACGTGAGCACGCAACGATCTATCGTTTCTCGGCGACCGCGGGAAGCGAAATTCTTATCGATGACCAATCATCACCGGTGCCGTTGTACGACCTCCGGGATACGCATGGGCTTCGCATTGATAGTGGTGTTTGCGATTGCCAAACATCGATTCCCCGCGATGGCGAGTACTTCCTGATCGTGGAGGGCCGAAATAGCGGCAGCACATCCACCGAAATCCCCTTTCAGTTCGTCGTCCGAGGGGTCACGGCCAACGCCGCCCAATCGATTGAGTTCGCTGAACGTGGGATACAGGAGTTTCGATACGAAACCACCTTCAATCAACTCACCTCGTTCGTCGATGAGCGTGGAAACCGGACGCTCTATGAAGTCAATCCCGAAAACGGAAACACGCTCTCGGTGCGACGAGTGGTTGGCGGAATCGATCCCGAGGGACTTGATGGAGATGACGTCGTCACGCGACTGGAGTACACGCCAAGTGGACTCATTGCCCAGTCCACCGATCCATTGGGGCGAGTCACGGAAAACGAATACGATGCGTTCGGGCGACTCATCGCCACCGTTTTCGCGGCGGGTACGTCCGATGAAGCATCGATTCAGTTTGAATACGATGCGGCGGGAAACCGGACCGCTGACATTAATGAGAACGGGGGACGAGCGGAGTATGCGTATGACGCCATGAACCGGCTGGTTCGCATCACCGCGGCGGACCCTGATGGCGGTGGCCCACTCCAGTCTCCCGTAACGCTTTTCGAATATGACGCGAGCGGCAACCTCATTCGCCAGACGGACGCGCGAAACTCGATCACGGAGACTTTCTACGATTCGATGGATCGGGTCTCGCGCGTGGTGTCACCAAACGAGGCGGAAGTCAGCCGCACCTATGACGGTGACGGAAACGTTTTGTCAGTCGTTGACGCACTCGGGAACACCACCAACAACACCTATGACGCTCGAAATCGTTTGTCTTTGACGATCGATCCTGACGGCGGCGAGACCCGATTCGAATACGACGGTGACAATAACCTGTCTGCTTTGGTGGACCCGGTGGGAAATCGCACGGAGTATGAATACGACGCCCGAAATCGTTTGATTCGCGAGGTCGATCCGGCGGGAGAGGAAACGACCTACGAATATGATCAGGTCGGAAACTTGATCCGTAAGACGGATCGCAACGCGAGGGTGACGCGATTCGACTACGACGCGTTGGATCGCTTGACCCGTGAATCATGGTTGCACGAGAACGTGACGATTGTGAACCAAGTTCACTACGCCTACGACAAGGTTGGCAACCTACTTTCGTCAAGAGACATCTTCAGCGGCACCGAACGTCGCTACGACGATCGAAATCGACTGCTCACCGAAAGCAACTCGGGCACGCCCGGCGCTCCCGAAGTTCTTCTGACCTACACCTACGATGCAGTCGGCAACGTGACCGATGTTACTGACACCGTCAACGGACTGGCGGGACCGACGACCACAACAACGTATGACGCGCTCAATCGTCCTGTCCGCCTCGTCCAATCGGGATCGACCGTCAGCAACAAGCAGGTGGAGCTTGCTTACAACTCGATCGGCCAATCTTCCAGAGTGGACCGCTTCGCCGGCGGACAACTCGTCGCGACCACAAACCTGAGCTACGACGGTCTGAATCGCTTGGTCGACTTGCGTCATGGCGGACCGCCGGGAGAGTTCGCGTTTTACGAATATGGTTATGACGCTTCAAACCGCATCACGTCGATCAACGACATCGACGGCTCGAGCGAGTTCGGCTATGACGCGACCAATCAGCTAGCCTCGGTCGATCGCGGCGAGGCCGACCTCCGAGGCGACGAGGCCTATCAATTCGACGCCAACGGGAATCGGACCTTCTCGCACCGACATGACGACGAATACCTAACGGGGGCCGCGAATCGTTTGTCCTCCGATGGTGACTTCGACTACACCTATGACCCCGAGGGCAATCCTCTCACTCGCATCCACACCGTCACGGGTGAACGTCGGGAATTCGAATGGGACCATCGAAATCGACTGCTCGCCGTTGTCGACTTCGATGCGTCAGGAGTTGAAACGCAACGCGTCGAATTCACCTACGACGTCGCTGGTCGACGCATTTCCAAATCGGTTGACACCCCGGCTGCCGACGAGGTGATCACTCATTTCGCGTACGACCGAGAAGACGTGCTGCTGGACTTTGTGCAAGAGAGTGGCGGGACACGAGTCGACCAGCGTTATTTCCATGGCCCCGGCATCGACGAAGTCTTCGCCCAGGAGAGCGGCTCTGGCGAAGTCTTGTGGCTGACGACGGATCACCTGGGAACCGTGCGTGACGTGATCGACAATAGCGGCCAAGTCGTACAGCACCTCCAATACGATTCGTTTGGAAATGTTGTCGACTCGGGCGGCGTCGAACCGTTGACCCGTTTCCTTTACACGAGTCGAGAGTTCGATACCGAAATTGGTCTCCAGTTCAATCGAGCGAGATACTACGACGCGACGGTCGGCAGTTTCCTGAACGAAGACCCAATCGGTTTTGCTGCAGAGGATTCAAATCTTTTTCGATACGCCGGAAACTCGACTCTAAGTCTCTATGACCCATTCGGAACAACTGCGATAGCGCCTATCCTCTCAATACCGGGTCTGGTTGGCGCAGGCACAAGTGCACTCGTGGGTTGCGGTATTCAGCAGAGCACAGGATTGCCGCAAAACGTCTCAAACGGCATAGCGGGAGCGTTGGTCGGTGGGTTTTCCGCGGCAAACGGGCTCGCCATCTGTGTTGGACCACACAGTCTTGCGTGCGGCCTGACCGTGATTGGGTTAGGAGTTACGATCGGAGGAATCAACGGGTTTGGCCTACCCGCTCTGGACTGTCCACCACCGGATAGCTGCGACTCACCAACTCCACCGCCTCAACCTGGCCCGACTCCGGGCCCAAGCCCGAGCGGACCAACAAGAGGTCCGAACATCCGTGTGCCCCCACCGACAAGGATCACAAATTAGCAGCAAGCCGTATCAATCGACAGCTGGAAACCATCAGACTGCTTGAAACACTCATCCGGTACATATCCACACTCTGATGGATGGTGCGTTTGGGCTTGCAAATCCTGGGCCAACCCGAGAAACTTGCGATCTTGCAAATTCAAAAGCGTGACCACGGCGAGGAGCGTTCCCCGCCGGTAGGATCGCGCCGGCGGCGGAGCGACTGCCCGCGGCCCAACCCCTCGACTTCGCTTTGCGAAGAGGAACTCCACCCCTATGGCACGCTATACCGGCCCCAAGGCGCGGGTGAACCGCCGCCTCGGCACCCTGATTTATGAGACCGCCGGCGCCGCTCGCGCACTGGATCGACGCAACACGCCGCCCGGGATGCATGTCCGTGGCCGTCGACCAAGTAACTACGGTCAGGCGTTGATGGAGAAGCAGAAGATCAAACACTACTACGGGTTGGGTGAAAGACAGCTGCGACGCTACTTCGATGCCGTCGGTCGAAAATCCGGTAATACCGGTGAGCTCCTGCTGCTGATGTGTGAGCGACGACTCGATAACGTTGTCCGCCGCACAGGATTTACGAAGACGCGGCCCCAGGCCCGCCAAGGCATCGCCCATGGCCACTTCCGGGTCAACGGCGTCAAGGTTGACAAGCCAAGTTATTTGCTGCGACCGGGCGACATTGTTGAGGTCCGCGATCGCGAGAACCTCAAGAACCTTTACCGCGGTGTGATCGCCAACGCCGCCCCGGACGCCCTCGATTGGGTCACTTTCGATAGCGAAAACCTCAAAGCGACCGTCTTGGGACTCCCGGGCCCGAGCGATATCAGCTTGCCGGTCGACGCGAACGCGGTCGTCGAATTCTTGTCGCGATAACGCATCGACCACGCGTTTCGCGAATACAATCTTGCTTGACTGCATTGACCCAACGGACGCTTCGGCGTCCGTTGTTGATTGAGAGTTCAAGTCCCGCTTTTGCGATCGACACCGTAGAAAAACTATGCATTGCCCTGTTGTTGTTTTGGGTGGCGGGCCCGGTGGTTATGCCGCCGCTTTCTTAGCCGCTGACGAAGGCTTGGACGTCACCATTGTCGAGGCCGAACCTCGTCTTGGTGGCACCTGTTTATTGCGTGGCTGCATCCCCAGCAAGGCGCTGTTGCATGTCGCCAAAGTGATCCACGAAGTGGAGGACCTCCGCGAAAACTGGGGCGTCGAGTACTCGGGAAAGCCATCGATCGACGTTGACAAGGTTCGTGCACGTAAAGACAAAGTGATCTCGAACCTCACCGGCGGTCTTGGCAACCTCGCCAAACGCCGAAACGTCAACGTGATTCGAGCTCGTGGGAGCTTCGTCAATTCCACGACGATCAAGCTTGAAGGTGACCACGAGTCGATCCCCAGTGGCAACCAAATCACGTTCGATCAATGTATCCTCGCGACCGGCAGCGTCCCGGCGATGCCGCCCGCTTTCAAGATCGGCAGCGACCGTGTCATGGACAGCACCGGCGCCCTCGCCCTGCAGGATATTCCCGAGTCGCTGCTGGTCGTCGGCGGCGGCTACATCGGGCTCGAGATGGGAAGCGTCTACGCTCAGCTCGGCTCAAAGGTGACCGTCGTCGAGCTCGCGGAGGGTTTGCTACCAGGGGCAGACCGCGACCTCGTGAAACCACTCACAAAGCTTGTCGATCCGTTTTGCG
>JBCBLJ010000680.1:0-4642 GCA_038520195.1 Planctomycetota bacterium | reverse complement strand
GGTCAAACGCCAGTTTCGCAACGGGAGGCTAAACGCAAACCATGAATGCCGAAGACCATCGCTTACTGGAAAGCGAACGACGCGAGAAACACTGGCAACGTTGGGGCCCGTACCTTTCGGAGCGCCAATGGGGCACCGTCCGCGAGGATTACAGTGACGGCGGTGACGCGACCTGGAGTTACTTTCCGCACGACCACGCTCGCAGCCGCGCCTACCGCTGGGGCGAAGACGGTCTGCTGGGAATCACCGATCGCAAAGGCCGGCTGTGTTTTTCGCTCGCGCTCTGGAACGGTCGCGATCCGATCTTGAAGGAACGTCTATTCGGCGTGACCGGCCCCGAGGGCAATCACGGCGAAGACGTCAAAGAATGCTACTACTACCTCGATAGCACGCCGACGCACAGCTACATGCGCGGTTTGTACAAGTATCCGCAGAGCCGCTACCCCTACGAAGACCTCGTCGATGTCAGTCGCGGACGAAGCCGCACCGAAGCGGAATTCGAGCTGATCGATTCGGGCGCATTCGACGAATCACGCTACTTCGATGTCGAAGCCGAATATGCCAAAGCCGGCCCGGAAGACATTTTGATTCGGATTCACGTGACCAATCGCGGGCCACAACCGGCGGTATTGCATCTGGTTCCGCAGTTGTTTTTCCGAAACACCTGGACTTGGAACTGCACCGACGATGGCTGTACGGCGCGTCCCTCGATGAAGTTGGTCGGCAACACCGTTCGCACGTATCACGAGACACTCGATGAATATTGGTTCTCATGCGATTGCATGGGGCACCAAGACACGTGGGCGTGGCTCTTCACCGACAACGAGACCAACGTCGAACGACACCCGGGGCTGCCGTCGGAGTCGGTGTTTTACAAAGACGCGTTTCACCGCTACGTGATCGAAGGCGAGCTGAAGGCCGTCAATTCGGAGCAATACGGAACCAAGTGTGCGGCCTACGGATTGGACTTGCTTGCCCGTGGGGCGACGAAGACCATTCGACTTCGCCTCTCAAGCACCCGCGAGCCGATTATCGCCGAGCGTTGTGGCGGCAAGATTGAAAGCTACAACGAGTTGGCGTTTGACGAAGGCTTTGACGAAACCTTTGAGCTCCGCAAGCTCGAGTCCGACCAGTTTTATCAGTCACGAATTCCGGACTCCGTCACTGAGGGTCGGCGCGAAATCATGCGGCAAGCCTATGCCGGTTTGCTGTGGACGAAACAGTTCTACCACTACGTCGTTGATACTTGGATGGATGGCGACCCGAGCGGCCCCTCCACCACCGACGCTCGCAAGAATGGGCGCAACCGCGATTGGCGTCATCTGTTCAACCTTGACGTCATCTCCATGCCGGACAAATGGGAGTACCCTTGGTACGCGGCTTGGGACTTGGCGTTCCACATGGTTCCGATGGCACACTTGGACCCCAAGTTCGCCAAGGAGCAAATGATTCTGTTCCTGCGCGAATGGTACATGCACCCCAGCGGCCAGATCCCGGCTTACGAATGGCAACTCAGCGATGTGAATCCGCCGGTGCACGCATGGGGCGTTTGGCAGGTCTACAAGGCCAGCGGCCCACGCGGCAAACGCGACAAATCATTTCTGGCGCGCGCGTTTCAAAAACTGTTGCTGAACTTCACCTGGTGGGTCAATCGCAAAGACCCACGCGGCAACAACATCTTCTCCGGCGGCTTTCTCGGCTTGGACAACATCGGTGTCTTTGATCGCAGCAAGCCACTGCCGCAGGGCCATTTGGAGCAAGCCGATGGGACGGCATGGATGGCTTTCTACTGCGGCACCATGCTCCGCATTGCGCTCGAGTTGGCCGACCGTGAAGAAGCTTACGGCGATATGGCCAGCAAGTTCTTTGAGCACTACGTTGCCATCGCTGAAGCGATGAATAGCTTGGACGGCAGCGGACTCTGGGACGAGTCCGAAGGGTTCTACTACGATCACCTTTTCGTGGACGGACAATCGATCCCGATTCGAGTTCGTTCACTCGTGGGGCTCTTGCCCTTGATGACCGGTGTGATCCTTGAGGAATCGGCGCTCGATTCTTTGCCCGGTTTCAAACGCCGCATGCAATGGTTCTTGGACAGTCGCGATGATTTGTCTCAGCACATGACGTACATGGAGGGTGAGGGTCCTGAATGCGAGTGCATCACCCGTCGGTTGCTAGCCATCCCCAGTGAAGATCGATTCCGACGCCTGCTGTCTGTGATGCTCGACGAATCCGAGTTCCTCTCGCCTTATGGAATCCGCAGTCTCTCGGCGGCGCACCGCGAAGAGCCGTTGATCTTCGACTTCGGCGGCCAGCGACACGAGGTCCATTACGTGCCAGGCGAAAGCGAGAGTGGCATGTTCGGTGGGAACAGCAATTGGCGTGGCCCGATCTGGTTGCCCATGAACTATCTGCTGATTCAAGCTCTCAAGCGCTACCACGCTTTCTACGGCGATGCGTTTAAGGTCGAGTGCCCGACGGGAAGCGGGAATGAGATGACGTTAATGGAAGTTGCTCAAGAACTCGAGCGACGGTGCATCTCGATCTTCGAGTCGGGTTCCGACGGCCGTCGACCGGCCCATGGCGAGGAAACGCCTTACCGCGACGACCCCGCCTGGAAGGATTTGATTTTGTTCTATGAGTATTTTCACGCCGATTCCGGAAAGGGGCTCGGCGCGAGTCATCAGACCGGTTGGACCGCGCTGGTTGCGTCGATGATTCGCAGTCAATCGCGGGTCCCCAAGCACGCGCCAATCGCCACGGCGACGAAGTAAGAGATCGCGAGACACGGCGCAGGGCCCGATCAACGGCGTCGGATCGGGAATCGACCCGAATCCCGATCGGTTGACTGCCAGGCTTTTGCTGCGCGTCGATCGACACCTAGCACATCCACCCGAGCTTCCATCGCGTGTTGAGTCACTCACCCATCAGGGTGACCACGATTCGGCGTGAACCGCCATGATCGCGATGCTCACAGAGGTAAATCCCCTGCCAAGTCCCCAGCAGCAGGCGTCCACCACCGATGGGAATCTGCACGCTCGCACCCATCATGCTTGCTTTGACGTGAGCCGGCATGTCATCGGGCCCTTCGAGGGTGTGCACGTAGGGCAGTGATTCGGGGACCGCGTGGTTCATCGCGGTCTCGAAATCAACTCGCACGTCCGGATCGGCGTTTTCATTGATGGTCAATGACGCGCTGGTGTGCTGAATGAAAACGTGCAACAGACCGGTACGGACCGAGTTGATCTCCGGAACGCTTTCCACAACCAAGCTGGTCACCAAGTGAAACCCGCGCGGCTTCGCGGGTAGAGAAAAAGTTCGCTGGACCCACATCATTGACCTCAGGCGCACAAGTTAGCTCGCGATGGGAGCCCTGTTCAAAAATTTTTTCCGTAAATTTTGGCGACGTCGGCCGAGCACCTGTGCGTCGCGAAACGGGGATGATTCGTCGGCGGGGGCGGCAAATCGCCAGGTTGGAGCCATGCAATCGCGGCTGACCTGCGGGAAGAGACTACCTTCCAGGAGACGGCCAACGTTAGTAAACGCGCCCTTGAAAGCTAGAGGCATTGCGAGTGGCTTCGTTCGACGCGTCATTGTGTCGCCCCCGCATGACGGTGCCGCAGGGATGGCTCAGCGAAGCGCGCTACCTTTATGAAGTCTAGCGGCGTGCGTCGATGCCTGGGAGTACACACAATTTTCTTGACTCGGCCGCATCACCGTCAATAATCCCCCGTCAACGCCCAGATGTATGGATATCTGTCGGGCAAGAAAATCGATGGATGAGTTGCACGGAACGGCTCATCTTCCCATACCCGCGAGTGAGCGGAGCACGATGAAAGAAAATTCTCGCTGTAAAAACGTCTTTGAAGCGATCCTGCGTTACGGCCACGATGAAGACTTTGTGCCGCACGAGGATGGCATGTTTTCTCCCACCGATGCCCCTGCTGGCAGTGCGGAGAAGATTGAGGTGCTTCGACGCCGCGTAGAGCTCGGTCAGCCGCTTTGGCACACGACCGACCGCGTCGACTACAGTGGCCTCACCGGTGCTATTCGGCCCCGCGAGTAGACTCTCGTCCAGTGATCGGACCCAGATGCCCTGCGGTTTCGCGGGGCATTTTTTTTGCGCTGGGCCGGCTTTTGGCCAAATGCCCACCACAAGGGTGATTGGTGACTTTCCGACCTGCTATCTTTCTGCGCGACGGATGATCGATCGAAATGGTCATTCTGATGCGAGCCTCGTGCTCAGAGCGCACACATTCCCCCCAACATTCCAACCTTTGGAGAACCACAAATGTCCCGCCTCATGATGTCCTTCGCCGTCCTCGGTCTACTGATCGGCTCGGTCAACGCAGCTGATTCTGAGTGCCTCAAGGAAGGCGATGCCATTGGAGCTTTCTACGTGACGAAAGTGGCTGGTGCCGAGCAAGACGGCGTCGAGAAGGGAACGGAGCTTTGCTACCGCTGCCGATACGGTTCACGTCCGATGGTCATGGTCTTCGCACGCAAATCTGGCGGCAAGGTCACCGATTTGGTCAAGGAGCTTGACGCCGCGATCGCCGACAACGAAGGCGAAGAACTCAAGGGTCTTCTGACACTGATGGGCGAAGATGCTTCTGCACTGAAGGAAACGGCCGTGAAGGTC
>JBCBLJ010000545.1:0-5812 GCA_038520195.1 Planctomycetota bacterium | reverse complement strand
GTCGGTACCGGTCAACGTGATGGTGACGCCGGCGATGCCGTCTTCGCCAGCATCCTGCACTCCGTCGTCATCGGCGTCGACGTAGACCACACCGGCGATCGAAGCGGTCAACGGGTCGACGACGGTATCGGCGGTCGCCGTGTTGTTGGTCGCGTCGGTTTCGACGGTCGTCGTCGAAACCGTTACGCTGTTGGAAACCGTTCCGCTGGTCCCAGCGTCCACGGTGGCGTTGATCGTCAGCTGGAAGCTTGCGGCCGGTGCGAGGTCGCCTCCGTCGAAGGTGACGACGCCGTTTGTCGCCGTCAGCACTTCTCCGTTGGGACCAGTGCCACTGACAAAGGTCACGCCTGCCGGAAGCGTGTCGACGGCGGTTGCGGCGACGGCCGTGCTGGAGCCACTATTGGTGACGGTGACGGTGTAAACGAGCGTGTCACCGGCCGCAGCGTTGGCCGTGTCCACGGCCTTCGCCACCGTCAAGTCAGTTTCGGGCGTCGCGGTGATGTCATCGCTGGCGGTGTTGTTGGTCGTGTCCTGATCGCCTGCATCGGTCGCGACCGTCGCCGTGTTGGTGATGGTGCCGCTGGCATCGACGTCGAGCGTGAACACGAGGGTGGCGTTTTGGGTTTCGCCGGAGTCGAGCGTGATTGCGGGGAAGCTCACCGTGGATCCGGACAATGTCGCGGCATTGCCTTCCAGCGTGCCGCTGACGAAGGTCAAGCCGGTCGGCACGTCGTCACTCAAGATGACACCGGTCGCAGTGCTGGGCCCTGCATTTGTCAATCCGAGCGTGTACGTCACCGTCGCACCGGGTGCCGGGGTGTCGTCGTCGACGACCTTTGTGACAGACACGTCAAACTGCGGATCCAGCGTCGTCGACGCAGTCGCACTGTTGTTGGTGGTGTCAGTCTCGCCGCCGGCAAGCGTGAACGAGCCGGTGTTGTCAACCGTTCCGGTCGCGTCTTCGTTCACCGTCGCGGTGATTTGAAAAGAACGTGTTTCGCCAACCGGAATCGGATCGTAAACGACGGTTGCGGTTTGCATGTTCGTATCGAACGACGTTGAGACCGCGTTGTCGATCTCGATGATTTGCACACCCGTCAAGCCGGTCGGCAGCGTATCGGTGAACGTGACTTGGCCGCTATCACTCACGCTGTCGGTGTCGTGGCTCAGCACGAAGGTGTACGTCAGCGTGGATTGACCGGGCACAGCGCCCGTGGTGATGTCGACGGTTTTGGAAATCACCAAGTCGGTATCGACCGTGGGGGTCACCGACACGGTGCTGCTGTCGTTGGTCGCGTCGGTGTCGACATCGGTGGTCGAGATCGTCGCGGTGTTGTCGATCGCCGCCGTTGCAGACGAAGCGACATCCACCGTGATGGTGAAGGTCTCGGTTTGTCCGCTCGTCAACGTTCCGACGGTAAACGTCAGGTCCTGACCGGTTTGATTGACCGTAACGCCCGAGGTGCCGGCGTCGAACGAATTGAAGGTGAGCAGAGCGTCAAGCGTGTCAGCGACCGAAACGCCGCGGGCATCGCCGGGGCCGTTGTTCGTGACCTCGAAGGTGTACGTCAGTTGGTCGCCGGCGACGGGAGTCGCGTTGGCGGTCTTCGTGACCGCGACATCCACGTTTCGAACGATCGGCGTCGTCTCAGTCGCGGAATTGTTGGTGTCGTCGGTATCAGTGTCCGGAGCGTTCGCTACCGTCGCAGTATTGTCGACGGACGTGCCGGCGTCGGCGGCAACGAGCACGACGATGTCGATCGTTGCACTCGCGGCGTTGGCGAGGTCATCGACGGTGATGCTAAGTTGACCGCTGGCGGCGGGCGATTCGGTGACCGTACCAGAGCCCGTGGTAAACGTACCGCTGACAAACGACAGATCTGCCGGCAGGTTGTCGGTGACCGTGATGCCTGTCGCGGTGTCCGGGCCGTTGTTGGTGACCGTCAGCGTGTAGGTGAACTGCTCACCGGCGACAACCGAGGTCGTGGTGTTGTCGTCCTTGGTGATCGTCAAATCGGTGAGGATCAGGTCAACAACGTCGTCGTCGGAGTTGTTGGTGTTATCCGTCTCGACCTCGTCACCGGCGATCGAAGCGGTGTTGGTGATGTTCGCCGCGGCCGCATTGTCGATCGTCGTCGCGAGTGTGATCGATCCGGTTGCGGTGGCAGCGAGATTTCCGATGGCGACGCTCACGTTCTGGCCGTTGATGGTCGGCGTGAACGCACCGAAGTTCGAGTTCGCCTGGTCGATCGTCAGTCCCGCAGGAATGACATCGGTGAGCACGACGTTGGTCGCGTCGAGTGGGCCGTTGTTCAAGAAGCTGATCGTAAAGACAGCGGTGCCGCCAGCGACGAGTGTTGAGTTAGCCGTGTCGAGCGTCTTGGTGACTTCGAGATCGATGGTCGGCGTGACACCAAAGTCGAGCGTGAAGTTAGTGTCAGGATCGGTGTCGCCGTCGGCAATGGACTCGGTGTTTGGCGCGAGTGTGATCGTGTCGGTTACCAAGCCGACACCGGCGGTCAATCCGCCGTTGTCGTCACCATCGACGTCATCATCACCGGGAACCGGGTCGTTGCCGGTACTGGTGAGGAAACCGAACAGTGGCTCGCCGTTGACGAACTCGGTTTCAGGGATGACCGCGACGTAATCGCCCGGATCGAGCCCGGCGAAGCTATAGTCGCCATTGGCATCGGTGGCGGTCGAAGCAATCGGGGCTTGGTTCGCCGGGTCAATTCCCGCGCCCGCATCAAAATACAAGTCCACCACAACACCCGCGATACCGCTTTCACCGGCGTCGAGTAGGCCGTTGTTGGTCGTCGTGCCGAAGTCGCTGAAGACCGTTCCGCCGAGCGTCATGGTCTGCTGGTTGGCAAGGTTGGCGGTGATGGGGTCGGGGCCGCGCGACTCGAGCACGGAAAAGAAGATATCGTTGTCCGCGAGTGTCACCGTGGCTTCGGCTTGAACCGCGATCACGTTGCTAAAGTCGGCTGGGCCGGTGATTCCCGCTTGCGTCGAGGTGACCCAAGCTGGATCGGTGAACTCGAGGAACACCGATTGCGCGGTCGCGTTTTGCGGGATGGTGATCTGCGCCTCCGAAGCCTGCGTGGCGGAGGTGAAGACGGTGACGGTCAGCATCTCGGCCTGATTCTCGGCACGCGTCAAGATTTCGAGCCCGGTATCCGTCGGGATAGCGCTGCCTGCTGCGGCACCGGTGAGCGACGTCGCGGCGAAACCAGGTGGAACGTTCAATCCGAAACTTCCGTCGGTGCCGTCATATTCGACGATCGCACTCGCGGTCGCGCCGCCGCCCGTACTAAGGCTGAGCAGGTTGTTCGCGGTGTCAACCTGGAAGGTGGTGTTGCCGGTCGCGTTGGTCAGATTGAGTTGAACGTCGCGTGCACCACCCAACGCGGAACCGGCGGTCGTCGACTGCGTCATCGTCGGCGTCGCGGCGGTGGCCGTCACGATCTGATCACCGGTCGAGAAATCATCGATGGTCGTGAGCGTCGTTCCGTCGGCGGCATCCGCATCGATCGCGATCGTCACCGCACTCGGTGCGGTCAGGTCTGCGGCGACGGCTTGTTGGACGACATGGTAAGTGCCGATCGAAAGGCTGTTGAACGCATAGTCGCCGTTCGCGTCGGTGGTCGTGTTCAGGATCGCCGCGCCGTCTTCGGCTCCGAACGTTCCGTTCCCGTCATCGAGGAACAACTCGACGGTCGCGCCGGCGAGAACGATGTCGTCAGCCGTTTGGCCGTCTCCGGTCAAATCGCTAAACGCGGTTCCGGTGATCGCACCAATGTCACTGGCCAACAGTTGTCGTTTTGTCAGCGTTTCCAATCGCAACGATCGGCGATTCTTTTTGCGCTTGGATGGATCACGCAGGCGATCGCGGAGCCTTTGGACGATGAGGTTCCAGACCATGGAAACGTTCCTGTGCTCGGGTGTGAGACCGCTGCGGTTTTGACGAAACCGGGAGGCATAACGGCAGCGGTCGAGATCGGGGAGACTCTTTCGGCCTATCGGCGTAGTGTCTTCCTATCTTCACCCACGTTCGCATTTTAACGTTACCACCGATATTCCAGGCCGTACGTGACGCCGTGCACCCAGTAGTCGGTCGTGTCGAATGCGAATTGCGGCATGGCATCGGCCGTGAGCGGCGTGATGGCCGGCTCAATCAACTCGGGGTTCAACATGGTCGGAATGTGTTGTCCTGGTCGTACGACGTTGGACCAGTAAATGCCGGTGTAGCCGACCGAAGCCTTCAGGTGCTTGGTGAGCTGATAACCGAGCGTCACGCCGACTTCGGGGATGATGCTGAACTCGTCTTGCTCGTGTGTTCCGACGATGGTGCTCGCCGCGAGGATGCCCGAATCAAACGTTTCGGTGGTCCCCGTGGAATCGGTGATCGATTGTGAGCCGGCGATCGTGACGGTTTGATTGGTATTTCCGACCGCGATGCGAACCAACCCATCGAGGTTCCAATACCCTCGAACCAAACGGTGGTTCCAAGCCAGGTCCAGGCCGTTGAACTGGTTGCGTGTGTCGAATTGATCGAGGATATCGAAGCTGCCGGGGTCCGGTACCACGAGTTCTTCGCGGATGCCGACGCCTTCTTCGAGTTCCATGTAGCGATAGCCGATGCGGAACTCCGATCGCGTGCAGTATCGTTCGTTGCATCCGCAGAACAGCCCTTGGCGACAGCCTTCGTCACAGCAACGCATCGAACGAAGGTAGAAGCTTCCGCCGGTGAGTTCGCTGTAGGCGGTGACCGTCGCAGTGCCGCTGACAACGCCGGGGAAGGCGACCAATTCCGAATCGTTCAAGCCCGTCAGCGTGTTGAAAAACGGGCGGGCGATGATCGGGTCGCCGGTGCTGGTCGCTGAGAATCGAAGCTCTTCACGATCGAGACCGAAGAACTCGCCTCCGATGCCGTAGGTGTGGCACTTGTCGAGCCAGAAGCCGAAGCGAACACGAACGCCGTCGAGCGCGTCCTCAAAAATCGGTTCGCCGCCGAAGAGATTCGAGGTGGTGCTGCGATTCAGGATACCCGCATCGGCACGTGCGGTTCCGGTGGACGACGTGGTCAAGAGCGGCGGCAAGTCCATGCCGTCCTGCCAGAAGTGAATTGCTTCGAGTGAGACCCAGCCATCCTGCGGAAGGCTGAGCGTCAGGGCCGGTCGCCAAGCGCGTCCGCTGGGGATTTCGCCACACAAGCTACATCCGCAGTTGGGGCCACAGTTTCCGATCCCGTCGCAACCGTCGGCGTCGCAGCCACACGATCCCATGGCATCACAACCATCATTCACGATCGGACCTTCGTAAACGACGCCGCCTTCGACGACGCCGTGGTCGACGACGGGACCCTCGTAAATGATCTCGCCCGGCACGACGTGCTGCGCCTGACGGACCTGAGAATCGACTCGCCGTGTCTGCTTTCTCGGCTGGGGAGCGGAGACCTTGCGGTGAGTGACTTTCTTCACCGGCTCCGGTGCATGTTGAAACGCGGCATCGCTCTCGGCCGGCTTCTGCTTTTGCTTCGTTCGGCTCGGCGTCCAGGTGGCGCGAGCGTGCTGCACGCTGGATTGACGCGTGCGTGTGTTGGTTTGGTTCTGGAACTCTTGACCGCGAGCGAGGCCGCCAACGAGCGGAACAAGCAGTGCGGCGAACAAGAGCCGAAGACTGGCGGAATTCAGGAGGTTACGCACGATCGTCACCATGGAGACTTTGGGGGGAACCGAAGGCTGTCTGTCTGTGCGGCGGGGTGAGACTCCCACGCACCAAAACCGACGACCAATTCGGGTGTCAGCGT
>JBCBLJ010001166.1:0-1814 GCA_038520195.1 Planctomycetota bacterium | reverse complement strand
CGGCCGCTGACTTGAGTGCGATTCAGCGTCTGCCGCGCGGGTCACTTCGATAAAAGCAAGCGTCTCTTCGGCAACTCGCTGTTACTTCCGGAAGGACTACAGACAGGCGGCACTGTTAACCAGCCGCATGTTTGCTTCCCAGTAAGAAACGGTACCCAATGCAATCGGATGAAAAGTTTGATCACGTCGCGGCAAATGAATTGGTCGAGATCTGGGCGAAAGCGACGGCTCGCCATCTCATCGAAAAAGCTGACAAAGAGTCTGCCGAAAAGTCTCCAAACTCGCCAGCAACCGGCTTGAGCTCCTCTTCGGAAGCCCGCTCTCTGTGACTACGCGGTAAACACGCCGCGGGATTTTGATCCCTTTTGTCATGGAGAAATCATGAGCCTCAACATCAATCGGGAGGTAGTTCGCATGAAAGCGATGAAAACCTCCGAGCTGAAAGACTATTACACGGAGGTACTCGATCGTCCACCGCGAAGCCACAACCGTGATTCGCTAATCAAACGAATTGCCTGGCGGCTGCAAGCGAACGAAGAGGGTGATTTGCCTGAACGAGTTCGATTGAAGGCACTCGCCCTCGCTGATGACGCCGACCTGCGAGTGCGTCCCGGCAAAGAGTTCACCGCCGCGATCGATGAGGCAAAGGTGAAGACCTCTCTGCCAAGCGACGAACAACGGGACCCCAGGTTGCCACTGCCGGGCTCCGAAATTTCTCGGGTCTACAAAGGTCGACTGATCACCGTGCTGATTGGCAAGAACGACTTTGAGTTCAACGGCGACGTTTACAAGTCGCTCAGCGCGATCGCCAAAGCTGTCACGGGATCGCACGTCAATGGATTCGCCTTCTTCAAACTACGCAAACCCAAAGAGTCCAATCAATGAGAGCTCAGTTCAAAAAACAACCCGAGACCGTCCGTTGTGCTATTTACACGCGCAAATCGACTAGCGAGGGGCTCGACCAAGATTTCAACACATTGGATTCGCAGCGACTATCTGGCTCCAATTTCATTGCAAGCCAGGTCGGCCAGGGATGGGTCGAGCTTGAAGAACGATACGACGATGGCGGGTACACCGGTGGGAACATGGAGCGTCCGGCGCTCCAGCGTCTGTTGGCGGATATCAAAGCCGGCAAGGTCGACTGCGTCGTCGTCTACAAGGTCGACCGATTGAGTCGGTCGCTGATGGACTTTTCACGGATCATGGAGCAGCTGGATTCCGTTGGTTGCTCATTCGTTTCAACAACACAGCAATTCAATACCACCAGCAGCATGGGGCGATTGACGCTCCATATTCTGCTGTCATTTGCGCAATTCGAGCGGGAGCTTATTAGCGAAAGAACTCGCGACAAGATGGCGGCCGCTCGGCGACAAGGAAAGTATGTCGGTGGTCGACCGCTGCTCGGCTACGACGTCGATCGCGACACAAAACGATTGGTCGTCAATGAACCAGAAGCGGCAATCGTACGACAGATCTTCGATTTGTACCTCGAGAAGCGTGGTTTGGTGTCAACCGTGGACGAAGTCCGTCGCCGCGGCTGGCGGACGAAACGCTGGATCACAAAGACCGGCAAGACAATCGGTGACGCGGCTTTCTGTAAGAACCGGTTGCATTGCTTGCTGACCAACCGACTCTATCTCGGCCAAGTCTGCTACCACGATGAGATCTACGATGGCGAACACGATGGGATCGTGAGCGAGATCACCTTCATGGAAGTGCAAAAGATGCTCAAGAAGAATCGCGTTTCCAAGGGCGACATGCATCATGAGCGACGCAAAGGAACTCTGGTGGGGTTGCTTCGGTGCGCAGCATGT
>JBCBLJ010000450.1:0-6814 GCA_038520195.1 Planctomycetota bacterium | reverse complement strand
GTCCGACGCTACCGCGGCCGACTGAGAACGGCCGCGCAATTCCGCCCAATCAGCGATGTTCACCCCGGCAAGCCCAATGAATCCGGCGATCACCGACGCGGGAATAAACAAACGCCGCAGCGCAGGTACGGATTGACGTAGCCCGATACCGATCAACAAGAGAATCGCAACCGCGACGACAGCCACGGTCATCCGGCGGCCATATTCCTGCGCGGAGTCGTGGAACGACGGCCGACGATTTCCGGTCGGCCCAAGCAGCGATTGGTCATGCGAGCAACCTCATCGGGATCGGTCAGTTCCGCAAGCGTTTGCAACTGGCCGGAAGTGGATTGACCGATCAATAGTAACCGATCACCAAACTTGACGAGAGTCGCCTGCGTCTTGACGTCGATCTGCACCGTCCCCAGTCGCTCAAGGACCGATTCCGGCACCGCCGAATCGCCGCCACGCTGGGAAGCGACGCGGAGCTGGAGCCAAACAAGCCCCGCGAACAATCCCAGCACCACCAGCAAAGCGCTAGCGCTGGTGACCAATGTTCCCGTGAGTGCGTCGCGGTCCGCGTCGCCCGGCTCAGTCGCCTCCGTCGGAATCGAGAGCGACGGAAACTCGTCGCCGGCGGCGCAAAAGTCGCCGGACAGTATTGCCGCAGCAAACAGAATGGTTCCCGCCAGCGTCAGGCCGACTTGACGATAGCTCTGCAGTTTGATCACCGCCTGTTCCTCGCATTCAACGCAGCGACTTGTGCGACCCGCTCTGAGACCCCTCCGTCTCGCGGAATCCAATCGAAGAGTCAAGGTCAGTTCAACGGCCAATCGCGAGATCGCTTCGGCCCAGCACACACGTGAGCCAAGATCGAAATCTGCGCGACCCTAATCACGCATCGGTCGATACAAGTCCAATTCGGCTCGGCCGCCCAACGCCGCATAGAGTGCGACGATCTGCTTGAGTCCGCTCCAGAACTCGGACTCGGCGTCCGCGCCTTCACCTTGGACCCGAAAGTGATAGTCGGCTGGCAACGGGAAAGAGCAGGGGACCGCGGCGTGACTTGTATCGATGACCGCCTCACAGAGGTGTGTTTCTCCATCGGAGAAGGTCAATCGAAAGTCCGGCGGAATCGCTTCGTCGTCCTCGGCTGTCTCTTCATCTGGCTCCACCGCAACGGATTCAATGCCAGTGGGCGTCGTTGATCGGACACGTCCGCGCAAGAGATCGGTTTCCGCCAGCGGCCGCCATATCTGTTCGACCCATTCGCCGATGGTTGTGGGTGAGCGCTTCGGCCCCGACTGACCCTCCTGTGCCGCGAGCGCCGACCGGGCCAGCGGCGACGCACAACGATCAGGCCGGATCGGAATCGGCGACTCGGCGTTATCCTCCCCGATCAAGTCTTCGACGCTCGAGTCGGCTTCGATCAAGGTCACGTCGTAGCCCAAGTAGCGACCGTACAAAGCGGCCTCCAGGCCCAACGGGCCGCCACCGATCACCGTGATCGTTCCCGGCGGATCCAAGGTCACCGCCACTGTTTCATCCATCGATTCTGGATTCACCCTTCGCTCACACTCTGGTTCTGTTGTTTGCCGACGCGAAACGCATCGATGTCAATCGCCGGCTCGCTTTTATTCATTACGTCCGCCAACAAGCGCGCCGTGCCAGCCGACAGGTGGACGCCGCTGCGAAAGTGTCCCGCCGCAACAAAAATCCGATCACTGTCCGGAAGCTTGCCGCACATGGGAAAACCATCGAACGTCATCGGCCGCAGCCCCGACCACGCGGCCACCTCCACGCCATCGGCAATGCGTGGACAAACATGGCGGACGAACTGCCGAAGATCATCCAAGCCGTTTGGTGTCGTCCCGTGCTGGAATCCGACCTCCTCTTCACAGGAGCCGATCAACACTTCGCCGTCTGGCCGAGGGACCAAGTAGCGATGTCCTAGGTTGACTATTCTGCTCAAGTTGACCGCTCGTGGCATCCGCATCAAGAGGATCTGCCCGCGGACCGGCACGAGACTCCCCGCAAGCCTCAAGCGCTGCGCGACAAGCCCTGTCCATGCGCCGCCGCAAACAACGACCTGTCCGGCGGTCAACGGATCTGAGCCTTCGATCGAGACCGACACACCGTCGCCGTTCTCAACAAGGTCCGTCACTCGCGAATGGCAACGGACCTCCGCCCCCAACGCCCGACACGCTGATCGAAGCGCCCCGACGTAGGTCGGATTCAAAATCTGGTACTCGTCCGGTACCCACCAGGCACGCCCGCCACCGCGGCGACACCATGTTTCTAACGCCGGCTCCGAACGACACAGCTCATCGAGTGACGTCTCCTCGCAATCGATTTGCAGATCTCGCCAGTAGGCCACCATTCCAACCAACGACGCTTTCTCGCCCGGAGTGTCCGCGAGATACCAACCGCCGCATCGCCGGAGACCACAATCCAGTCCGGTGAGTTCGTGCAATTCGCGCGCTAAGCCGGGGAAACGTTGGTGACTCAATCCGCGGAGCTGATCGAGCGGATCGGTCGCGGTCGCAAGGTTTGCCGGCGGTAGGATTCCCGCGGCCGCCCAAGAAGCCGAACTCGGCCGAGACACCGGCGGCACGGACGTCGACCCGTCGTGCAGGCCGGCATCGCGTTCCAACAAGACGACCTCGCGACCCGACCGAGCCAGCTCGTAGGCCGTCGCGGCCCCAATCGCTCCCGCCCCGATCACGATCACACGATCACGCATCACTGGTCGCCTGCCAGGATTTGATCGAGACGTACCGACAACTCCGCAAGCGGACCAACCGTTTCTCCGGAAATGCTTTCGCGGAGGCGATGCAGTTCCGAGACCGTGTCGACGTCTTCCATCTCGGCGAGCACACCGACGTTCAAACCGGCGTCCGTCGCCCGCTGGCAGGTCAATTCGAAGACGCGTTCGCTGCTCCAAGGGATTCGCTCCATCAGCGAAGAATAAGACGGCCGCCAGGGGACGTGCAGCGCGATCAGGTAGTAGCCCCCATCGCGAGCCGGGCCCAACACGATGTCGTTGTGGGTCAAAAGCGAAACCGCCTCATGAATGGTCTCCTTCGAGACCAGCGGACAGTCCGCCCCGATCAGCACCCGTGCCTGTTCGCTCGCCTGTTCGCTCGCCTGTTCGCTCGCCTGTTCGCTGGTTCCGGAATCTGAAAACCACGACCGCATCCGGGTCCCCAAATCGCCCTCGGACTGATGTTCCAATGCCCAACGAACCTCGCTCGCGAAAGCCGACTGCTGCTCAGGCGGTGTGATGACAAAAGCCCGATCATCGGCCGCATCGCCGAGTGTCCTCGCCAAGTGAAGGCAAAACGCACGGTGGATCGCGGCAGCCGATTCCATCCCGATGGACTTGCCGAGCCGAGTCTTCACGGCCCCCGGATGCCAATACTTCGCCATCACGCCGAGCTTGATTCGTAGGCGGAGTGGAGTCTCCATCAAGGCACAAAGTACTCATCAAAGCGAGGATACGGGTGGATCTGTAACAGAACCGCCGTTCTTCTACCCGAGGCCGGTTCGATTGCAACCACCAACCCCCATGCGCGGCGGGCATCCGACGACCGGCCCTCGGTGGAGCTTTCCACACGACCTGTCGAAACCGCGCGGTGGACCCAACGCATCTCAAAATTCATCGCCGTTGCCGTTGATCGCCTCTTTAGATGCGTCGCGTCTTGCCTACAATTTGAGAACACAGTCGTTCGGATTCGCTGCGGATACCTATGTCGAAGCCATCTCCCAAGAAATTCCTCGAGCTCGTCGAGAAGAGTCGGCTGGTTGATCCCTCCAAAGCGGAGAAGCTGATCGGCAAGATACGGGAGAAATTCGACGGCGGCCTCCCCGAAGAGAGCGCTTCTCTTGCCAAGATTTTCCAGCGCAAGGGACTGCTGACCGAGTGGCACACCGAAAAGCTGCTCGACGGCAAGTACAAGGGCTTCTTCCTTGGCAAGTACAAGCTGCTGGGCCACATCGGCACCGGCGGCATGAGCAGCGTTTACCTCGCCGAACACACCAAGCTTCACGACCGGCGAGCGATCAAAGTCCTGCCGAAGAAACGAGTCAGCGACTCCTCCTATTTGGCTCGGTTCCAACTCGAAGCCAAGGCGATCGCGTCGCTGAACCATCCCAATATCGTCCTCGCCTACGACATCGATAACGAGGGCGACGTTCACTACATCGTGATGGAGTACGTCGACGGACTCGACCTCCAGCAACTGGTCAAGCGCGACGGCCCGATGGACCCGTCGACCGCCGCCGATGCAATCGCGCAGGCCGCGCGGGGTCTGGCCCACGCTCACGAGAACGGTGTCATTCACCGTGATGTTAAACCCGCGAACTTGCTGCTGGACTCCAAGGACACGATCCGGTTGCTAGACATGGGCTTAGCCCTGATGGGCGCCGAAGAGGAAGACGAATCGCTCACCGTTGCCAACAACGAGAACGTACTGGGCACCGCCGATTACTTGGCACCCGAACAAGCGCTCAACAGCCACACCGTCGACCATCGCGCCGACATCTACGGCCTGGGCTGCACGATGTACTACCTGCTCTCGGGCCAACCGCCATTCAATCAAGGCACACTGGCGCAGCGTATCGCGATGCACCAGAAAGAAATGCCGATGCCGATCCGCTCGATCCGCAAGGACTGCCCCGGCGAGCTGGAAGGCATTTGCGTCAAGATGATTCAGAAGGAACCCAAGTACCGCTATCAATCTGCGACCGATGTCGCCGAGGCTCTCGAACGATTCGTGGCGAAAGTGCCACGCGGCGAGAAAATCGCGATCGGCTTGGGCGAGTTACCGGAATACGACTTTGAGGATGACGGTTCCTCCTCGATCTCACTCGACGACGCGGACCTCCGCCCCGACACCAGCGGCGACACCGTCTCCAACAAGAACGAAGACACTCTTGCCAGCCGCCGAAGCAAACTGATCCATGGCGAGGGACTCAGCCCCAGCGACAGCGGCAAGCTGGTCAGCGTACGCCGCCGCGACGAATTCCCCGACGGCAGTTTTCTCGACCTGCAGGTCGAATCGGGCTACCAACCCTCCACTTCGCGACGTGAAGAGGCATCGGCGGTGCCGAGTCAGTGGCCCGAACCGAGCGATGGACGGTCGAGCGTCCATGTGGGGGACGAATCCGATGTGCACCGCGGCAGCAGTATCAAGCCACGAGAAAAGGGCATGGACAAAATGCTCATCATCGCACTTCTAGTCGCATTCTTTATCGTGGCAGTCTCGCTTGGATTTTTCCTCGGGCAGCTTCGTAGCGGAACGTAATAGTCAGCCCCGCGAGGGCTCTCTAAAATCAGCCGAGCGGCGTTTCTGACGCCGGCCTTCGCGACACGAAGGCTCCGCCAATTCGGTCCGGGTCCTTGACCCGCCCCCGCAACTCAAGCTGATGCCTGCCGATGTCCCTCGTCTTCGAGCGACCCTACGAATTTGTCCCACCGATCAAGCGGACGTTCTGGCCTTGGCTCGTCCAGAGACTCCGCCTCTATGACCGGCACCTGCGAAAGAATGAAGGTGTCATCGATTTCGAGATTCGCCACCTCGAACGACTCAAGTCTTCATTGGATGCCGGCCATGGCATTATTCTCGCACCCAATCATTGCCGATACGCCGATCCGCTGATCCTCGGCTGGGTCGCACGCGAACTCGGAATTCATGTTCACGCGATGGCGTCCTGGCACCTCTTTAACCAAAACCGGTTTGAGACGTTTGCGCTCCGGGCCATGGGCGCTTTTAGCGTTTTCCGCGAGGGGAATGACAGGCAATCGATTGAGATGGCCGTCAACGTGCTCGTTGAAGGCGTTCGCCCGCTGATTCTGTTTCCCGAAGGAACGATGAATCGCACCAATGACTCGCTCAAGCCGTTGCTCGACGGAGTCGCCTTCATCGCCCGCACCGCGGCAAAACGCCGGCAAAAGAGACTCACCGAATCAAACGGAAACGGTAGCGCAAAAGGCGGCAAGGTCGTCATCCATCCCGTTGGCATCAAATACCTGTGCGTCGGCGACATCGACCAGTGGGCACATCAACAACTCGACACCTTCGAAAAACAACTCGGCTGGAGCCACATGCCAAAGCGCGACATCCGCCGACGAACCATCCAACTCGCCGAAGCCCAGCTCGCACTCAAAGAAGCCCAGTATTTTGGGCGTTCGCAAAATGGAGACCTGCCGACCCGGCGCGACGCGCTGATCGAACACCTGCTCGAAATCACCGAGGCCGAAATGGAACTCGAAACCGATTCGAGCGATGTCCGCGAACGAGTACGACAGATCCGCTCCGCGGTCTCCTCAAGATTCTTCGACACCGAAACCGCGGCGGAGTCAAAACGCAATCTCCGACGGCACGTCGTTGCCGCCGACCTCGCCCAAGCCATCTCGTCGTTCCCCGACAACTACGTCATGGCCGGTGAAGCAACCGACACGCGGATCGTTGAGACCATCCAACGACTTCAAGAGACGGTTCACGGCAAAGCGGATCAATCGATGCCGCTAAAAGCCGTGATGGAGTTTGCACCCGCGATCGGAGTCAGCCCCAAACGCCCGCCGCGCGGCGAACCCGATCCGGTCATGCAATCGTTGACCGAAAGCCTCGAAGAAATGCTCGAACGGCTCGCCCACGAAGCAAAACCGATGTAGGAGAGTTGGAAGTTAGAAGTTGAGAGTTGAGAGTTGAGAGTTGAGAGTTGAAGACTCAACGAGAGCGGTTAGCCGCCACTTTCCACTTTCCACTTTCCACGTTCCACTTTCCACTTTCCACTTTCCACTTTCCACTTTCCACTTTCCACTTTCCACTTT
>JBCBLJ010000507.1:0-6182 GCA_038520195.1 Planctomycetota bacterium | reverse complement strand
TTGTCGCTCGACGCGTTGGGACGCTACGACGAAGCCTCCGGGAATTTGCTGATCCAGGGCACCGCAACCGTCGACACGCGTCGAGCGACAACGGCACGTCCAAGACGTCAAAGATCCCATCGCCGTCGCTGTCCCGCCAACCGACCATTGCCATGGCGTATTCATCGATGGCGTTGTTGTCGTAAGCGCGGGGCACGACGTTGACGCCGCCCATGATGCTGTCTTCTTGGACGAAGCCCGGCTCCGGATTGTCCCAAGCATTGAGGTTCTGTGCGTCGTAGTATCCACGTTGATCGGTGTAGCTACTGGCACCAGGGTATTGATCCCGTGCCCAGAAGATATGACCGAGTTCGTGGGCGTAAGTTGAAACGGGGCGTTCGGAGGGGACGACATAGAACAGTCCCCCTGGGAATGCGAACGCACCGGCGAATCCGTTGCCCGAGAAAAAGCCATCGGCGTCGTCGCTGGAGTCGACGACGAAGATCGTAAAGGCCCAATCGGTGCCCAGACGTTCTCGCTGGTCGTGATTGAATTGATTGACGGCGCGCTCGATTGACGGTGCATCGCCAAAGCCCTCCGAAACGAGCCAGTCGCCGACATATCGTTGAAAGCTGCCGCTGTCGCGATCGATCGGTTCATAGCCAGTCGCGACCGGATTGACAGCATATTGATCGTCGATGACGAAGTTCAATTCGTGCTTGTCGGTTTGTGTCGCCAGGATGTTGGACCACCAGTCGAGGCTGTCTTGGATCTTGTCCAGCGTGCGATTGATCTCATCGCCTTCCCAATCCTGCGTATTGGGGTCGATGGAGCCATCGCTCTCAAAGAAGACGGGGGTGACGGCGACGGTCCCTAAAAGAAATTCGCCGGTGTCCAACGACGTCGCGCCGTATGGCACGTCGGCGGACATCATCTGTCGGGCCTCGAGTCGTTCGACGCGTAGCCGTTCGGCACCGTCGCGTGAGTTTTTCAGACGCGTCCGATCCTTGGTTCCGCGTAATTGCCGAATGAGTTGACCCAGAGTGTGAGTCGAGCGATTCATGATAAGACGACCGACCGCGGAAGTGGATGAGATTTGAACAATGTTCGGGCGCATCAGTGGCCCGCCGCCCACTCTCCTCCTACTAGGGACGAGAGCGAGCGGAGATTGTTCCTCTGTTTTTGCTACAGTCCGGCAAAAAACAGGTCCGCGGCGGAGCCTGACTCATCTTCTCCGTCGGCGTCTCCGGCGACCGAAGCGGTGTCTGAAGCCAGATCATCGACGATCAGGTCCAGGCTAATCATTTCGGCGGAATCGAAGACGCTGGTGTCCGTTGACTGCATCGTTTCCGGAGCAGACGAATCGGTCACCGCCTCGGCCGCATTATCGTCTCGATCCTGGCTGATAGCCCAAGAACGACCTGAGGATTCGCTTAAAAGCAGGTCACCGAGTGCGGTCGTACCGCTTGCCAGGACACCCGAACCGGCAGAGACGAATGTCTGTTCACCCTCACCTTCGCCTCCGCCGAAGATTCGAGTCAATTCGTTGATGACCTGGACAGCATCACTTGGCGTCAGCAGGCCATCGCCGTTGACGTCAGGGAACTGCGGCGTCGAAATCGGGGTGATCTCCAAATCGACCGCACTACTGCCCGAGCGAGCCAGTGCGTTGATCAGCTCCAGCGCGTCCAGCGGGGTGACCGCTCCGCTCGCGTTGACGTCGAACGCGTTGGTCGGATTTTGGAACGGATTGTTGGAGACCAGGATTCGATAGTCTTCGACTTCACCGCTGGTCGCGTCACCGAGCGGGCCGGTGGTGGGTGACTCGCTGAGTCGGAATCGCACGAACGTTTCCCCGCTCACCGCGTCGCTTGGAACCTCGATGGTGCGAGGCGTCGTCGCGTTATCGAAGATCGTCGCGGTTCGGCCCGTGGCGGCGTTTCCGAATCGGACTTGCTCGTCCGCATCGAAGGTGCCGCTTTGATCCCAGTCGAACCAAGCATCGAGGTACACCGGTTGATCGTCAATGGCTCCCGAGTCGACGTTGGTGTAGAAGATTTCGATCGGAGCACCGAAGCCCGCTTGGAACAGATTTGGAAGCGTGATGCCGTCGTCGCTATCCGCATTAGGCAGTTCCGCGTCGGGGTCGGCGGTGATCTCTTGTCCCAGTGTGAGCAGAGGATCGATCGCGTGTCGAGGACCGCCGTCGGCCAACAAGCTCACATACGGTGCCGGGGCATCGCCGTAATCGAATCCGTTGCCGATGAAGATCACCAACTCCGTGCGACCATCGGCTTGGTTGCTCTGCAACTGGTTGCCGACTTCATCCTGCACGATGACCGATTCGACGGCACCAAAGCCTGAGACGCCTTGCGTTCCCTCCAAGAAGACTCGCACGTCAACGGTGCTAGTGCTGATGCCCGGAAGGTTTTGCGCGTCGATCGCCTGTTGAACGACGAGGACGTTCTGGGCCGCCGTCTGATCGATTGCAATATCGATCGGCGTCGTCGGCGTTTCACCCGCGATGCCCAACTGTTGGATCACGGTGTTGGACAAGTCGACAGCGAATACCGAGTCACCGCCAAGGAACACACGTCCGAATCCGGCGTTGGACGGATTGAGCCCGAGGCCCGCACCGCCGATGACGCGTACCAGTTCGTCTGCCAGTTCATCGAGCGAGGAGTTCAACGAGAACGGAACGGCGGTCGCGGTTTCGTCGTTCAAGAAGCCATCGCTGTCGAGCTCAAAGGTCACCGCTTGTAGGTCACCACGGCGGATGATGAACGACTGACCGTCAGTCAATGTGGTCGAAAGGCTGGCGCCTTCGTTCGGGATTTCCAGTCCGAACCCAATCGCGGTACCGATCTGACCCGAAGACGTGACGAAGACACTGGAACTGGTTGCCGATGTCAGCGGCGTGCCGCCGGTCAACTGCACAAAGTTGTTTGCCGACGTGGCGGTGAGGTTCAAGAAGGCATCGTTGTTGATCGCTTCTGCCAACAGCGCCGCGAAGTCCGACGGCGAGCCGGCGGGCGGAATGACGACCGGTGTCGCGAGCGGGCTCACCGCGTCGTTGTTATCGAATTCGAACTGTCGGGTCACCGAGCCGTCAAAGATGTCGATGGTGACACCGTCGGCACCGGCAGCACTCAGGCTGCTGCTGATGTTGATGGTAACGCCGGTCTCGTATTCGAAGTTGGTCGTTTGCCCCAAGCCGTCGATGATCGAGAGGGTCTCGCCATCGATGTAGTTGAATCCGTCATTCGCTTGAACGATCGCATCGCTGGCGTCGATCATTCGAATCACATACGTCGAGTTGGTCTCCCAAACGCCCGCGATCGGTGTCAGCCGGATCACGTTGGTGCTGTTGTTGTACCCGAAGCGATAGTCGACGCCCTCGACCAATGCGACGCCATCTTGAAGCAAGATCAGCGAGCCGCTGCTGACCGAACCGTCATCGATCCCGGTGCCCGGGACGATGTCGGCCGGCGCGATACCGTCGACCAGCTGAATCTCGAATGCTTGCGGGGCTGCTCCAAGCACGGTCGCCCGTCCGGCATCGAGTCCGATCCCGGGTGCGAGTGGCGAAAGCAATGTGACTCGAGGACCGACGAGGTCGCCGCGGTCGGAGGCACCACGATCTTTGAAGACACTCTCACCAAGTCCTCCTGGCGGTTCGACGTTCGGATCATCGACACGGACTTGTCCGTTGACATCCAACGAAGGCGCGAGGATGGGGCTCGGCGGGATGCCCACCGCGTCCCGTACCGTCGTCAGGCTCGCGCGGTCTTCCAGCGAGTCGATCGAACTGTCGATGATGGACGTTCCGGCGGCCGGCGCGAACACCAGGTTCGGCGCGTCGACGAAGACGGCTTCGGTCGGCGCGATCGATTGGGTGAACAAGCCCAGCGACACACCCGCACTGGCGTCGTCGGTGTTGCGGTAGAACGAGTTTCCGCCGAGAACGGGACTCGACAAGTTCGGGTCAGACTGGACGCCAACGATCGAGTTGCTGATCACATTGTTGAGCACGGTGGGGGCCGCGCCGGGGCCGATGTTGATCCCGATCCCGCCGGCGATAAAGCGCTCGATCGGCACCGAACTGATTGCACCGACCGCGTCGATGTCGGCTCCGAGCGAGGCGACGTTGGGGTCGCCCTGGCGAAGGTCGGTCAGGCGAACGAACGAGAATCGATCTTGAGGTCCGAAACCGTCGTCATCGATGTCGATCGAATTCGTCAGGCCACCCACGATGCCGACTTCGAAGAACGAAGATCCATCGCGACTGATTTCCACGAGCACCGACTCGATCGATCCTGTTTCAAAGACCGCAATGTCGGGCAGTGCATCCCCGCTTCCGGTCAGCAGGTTGTTGGTGAACTGCAACGTGATCGATCCGCCCAGGCCGAGCGACACGGTGTTGGTTCCATCGACCGGCTCGGGGCCGCGACCGTCGCCATCGGGAATGCCGAGGGCGGAGTTCGGGGTTTGGAAGGCTGTCGTCGGGGGCGAGCCGCTAGCATCCGGCAGGTACTCGACAACTTGATCGGCAAACGAGATCGCGCCCTGAGGGAAGAGCACGCCGCCGAACGTTCCCGACGGCGAAGTGCTGCCGGGCGAAATGTTGCCTCCGACAAAGGTGTTGTTGACGATCCGCTCGTAAGCGATCGGGTCGCTGAAGGTTTGGTCGATCGAAGGATCGATGCCGTCGATTTGAATGCCGCCCTGCTCGTTGAAGGCGAACACGTTGCTCTGAACGACGACGCCCGGTCGAAGGTTCTCGGTGTTCAGCTCGACCAAGTTGCGCGGGTAGCGAATGAGCGAAGAAGTCTCGACGCCATTCACGGTCGCGGTCAGGTCGTGCGAAATGTCGACGCCGAATTCCGAGTTGAACAGGAAGCGGCTGTTCTCGATCAGAATCACACCTTGGCTTTCGCGTTCGCGGTTTTCATCCCCACGCAGGCGCGTGCGAACGATCTCCGAGAAGGCTTGTGATTCATCGCCGATCAGGATGTCGCCCACGAAATCAATCGTGTCATCGGCGACGCCATTGCCGGCGCTCGGGATGGCGGTCACGTCGACGACGGCTCGGACGTTCGTCTGGTTGATCGCGGCGACGATCGACGCGGCGACTTCGGCGGCCGTTTGCGGACGCACGATTCCAGTTCCCGGAACGGGATCACCGGTGATCGGGTCGATATCCTCGCTGCCAGGTTCGATCGCCTGCAGTGTGAACGGCACCGGCACGCGGCCCGGCGTGACTCCATTGTTCGCTTCGACAAGGTCAAACTCGAATTCGACCGTCGCGCGGCCATCAAAGATGGAGAACGATTGTCCGTCCAGCAATGCGTCCGCCGGGCGGACCACGACCGAGGTGGAGTCGCTCAATCGGGTGTTGGTGTCGAACTCACGGAATCGATTTCCGTTGACGTTGAGCAGGACGCCGTTGTTCGTTAGCGGCTGCGAGTTGTCGGAGATGATGTACTCCGCCCCGTCGCGGATTTCGACTTGATACGATCCGGTGACCAGGTTGCTCAGCGGGTCATCGGGCTGAGCGAAAGCGAACCGCTGGTCGGCCACGAACGCTTGGTTGACGACCGGCGAGTTGATCACTTGCTCGCCGCGTTCGGCGAATCCGATGATGATGTCATCGAGGTACACGCCCTGATGATCGTTGTCACGAGCGCCTTCGATCGGTGATGTCGCGAAGTTCGTGCCGTAGCTATCGGACGGGTCCGCGAAAGGACCGACATCGTTGAGGTTCAGCGTACTCAGGACAACGTTTGGTCCACGAACCGGAATCCGCGTGCGGTCGCCGCCGGTGAATCGGTTCGCCAGTGCGCGTTGAATCTCTAATGCGACCTCGTTGGCCGACATCGAACGATTGACCTGAATCGGTAGTCCCTCCGTCGCCGAAGTCCCCGAGACCGTGAACAGCGACGCCGGATCGGCGACCAGTTCGGTGGCGCCGACCAACTCGATGAGGCTTCCGTCGTTGAGGACCGTCAACGGGACATCGACTTGGACGACAGCCGTGTACGCACCCGTTTGACCGTTGACCGCGGAGCCGGCGACACGTGGGTCGTAGTTCTGGTTGTTTTCGGCGCTGAGTCCGATGAACAGGGCGCCGTCGTAGGTGGCTTCGTAGCTAATCTCGCCGGTCAACGGATCGGTCACGCTTGGCAGAGGCGCGCCTTGCGGAT
>JBCBLJ010000086.1:0-16185 GCA_038520195.1 Planctomycetota bacterium | reverse complement strand
CGTCATCGGACGTTCTTGCGTCGCCGTCAGTCCGTCAGCCAAGTACTCCGATACGCCCGTTCCGGTGTACTTGGCTGACGGACTGACGGCGACGCAAGAACGTCCGATGACGCTTGCTTACGGAAGCCCCGAGCAATTGCGAGGCGAAGAGATCACCTTTGCGACCGACTTGCATGCGTTGGGATTGGTTTTCTATGAGCTCTTGACCGGACATCACCCCTATTCGGACTCGGCGTGCCAACGCCTTTCCGGCGACGAGCAACCAGCCCCGCTCTTTGACCGAGTCTGTAGCCGTCTCCCTCGGTTGCCGAGCCAAGTCGTTCGTCATGATTCGTGGCCCATCGATGACGGCACGTCTCCTACGAGTGGACAGTCTATCGCACAACTCGCGTCGGACCGGGGGACTCAAACGCGCGAGCTCAGTCGAACACTGCGCGAAGACTATGATGTGATCCTGATGCGCTGTCTCGCCAAGCGGCCCAGCGACCGTTTTGGTTCGGCCGTCGAACTGCGTGACGCGCTGCAGTTCGCCAGGCTGCGGCATCGCGAAGGTGCGGTAGAAGTTGGCTGGCGCGGTTTTGTGCGTGCCTCTCCCCTCTTGGCATCAACGCTGCTCGCATTGTTCGCCGCTATTCTGGGCGCGATTGCGACAAGCTTTGCGGTTCGCAACGAAAAAGTGGAACGTCTCGTCGCTGAGCCAACGGCGGCTCCGCGCGGTGACGAGTTACCGGAATTGCCTTGGTCGGAATGGGTCACCGAGTTGCTCGACTCGCGTTCGGAACAAGACACGCTTGCGAATCACCGAGAGACCTTGCTCGTGTTTCCTCCCGAAACACGAGCCGCGCTAGCGGCACGTGCTGCCGACAAGCAGCAGAATTCACTGACACGATTTCTGGTGCAGACTTTCGCCCCCGAATCGGCGACGTACCCGAGTTCCGATCAACACCGTTGGGGACTCGCGCAGGCGGCGGCCGACGCGCGTTTGCCGACAATCGCTGCGCGGGCTTTGCACGATGAATTGAACATGACACTCAAAAAGGAGGATCCTGATTGGTGGGCGCTCATTCAATCAACGCCCAAACCGATGGACGCCGCCGAGACCCTGATACGAGTTCTTTTGGAGTTGGAGCTTCATGCAGCGGCATTCGAATGCAGTGACATCCCCGAACTACGAGACCGCAACGACACAGAGTTTCTCCTGCTCGCTGCCGAAGCAAGAACATCCATAGGTTGGAGAGAAGGAGCCACCGAACTGTTGGCGGCCCTCGGTTCACGCGTGGACGACTTGACCGAAGAACAGCAGCGGCGGTTTCGGTTTTGGACGGCGAGAGCCGCCGACCCCGAGGAAAGGCTGCGTCGGTTGCAAGAATGGATCGACGCTGGTGACGCCGATCAGTGGGAAGAAGCGCTGCTTCAAACATCGGCCCTGCTCGCGGCAGCCAAAGTCGAGTTGGAACTCGATGATGCCCAAACGGCAGGTGCGCTACTGGATCGAGCGAGAGCTTTGGTGCGACGCGTGGGAGGCTACGGCACGGCCGTGGCGGCGAGAGTCGACCGCGAAGCCTGCCAATTGGCGTTGGATTTAAGTGAAATCGACAAAGCTCGGACGATGCTGGCTGAGACATGGACTGAACTCGCGACAAATGGCGAGTTGGCTTCGTCCGCAGCGGTTTATGTCACGCTCCGAAACGTCGATTTTCTGGAGCCGCAGGACGGAAAGACTGCCCTTGCGAGGCTCCGTGCCCACGAGTTCATTCACGAGTTGTTTCCGTATAACTTTCGTGAGCTGCTATTGGCCCGAGGCGATGCCGCGAGTCAACGTGCCGACTGGGCCAAGGCGGCGTTTGCTTTCTCGCGCCTCGTTAAACTCGAAACCGAGCTTTGGTCGGCGGATTCCTACAACATCGTGAGGGCAAAGGCGCTCCTTGTGACGGCGCTACAGGCGCAGGGCCGCGACGAAGAGGCCAAGCCGTACGAGACCGACGTCCGCCGGTTCGCGAAGTCTCTTTACGCCGAAGTCGAAACGCTACCGGCTCGCGGATTTCTTCTGCCCGTCTTAGAGGGAGTCGCCGACGAGGACTCCTATCCGCTGGAAGTCTGGCTCGAAAAGTTCGAACACCAACGCAACAATTCCGTGCCGATCCAGGAGCAGATGATTCGCTATGAGATTGAGCAGCTGAGGGCACGCTCGCCCGAAACCGCGGATCTTCTGCGTACGGTGTTGGATGACTGACGAGCAACAGCGCGTGGCATCCGATCAAAGGCCCACGCCCGTCACCGTCCAGCCGAGCGACCACTGCAATTGGAGCTGAGCTCGGTTGTAGTTCGTGATGGAGACGAGATAGGCTCGCTCGGCACGCTCGAGAGCATCCGCGGATTGCAAGACCTCGAGCGGAAGCCCCAGGCCATCGCGAATTCTCTCGAGGTTTTTCTCGTAGGACTGACGCGCCGTCACGATGGCACCTTTCGTGACATGGATTTGACGGTATCGGTGAGTCACTTGCGCGAGTGCCTCCGTGGTTTCCCGCGCGACTTGATCCAGGATTCGGAGTTTCTCGTACTTCGCTTGTTGGACCTGGGCGGAACGTTGCCTTCGCGCCGCCCGCTCACCAAACCCAAGGTTTCGTACTTCCCAAGACATCAACGCATCAAAGTCATACCGATCACCGATGTTGTCCAGATCGTCGCCAAGTCCGCCACCGAATCCTCCGCCACTGAATCCAAGCAAGACGCTTGGAATGAAGGGCGCCAGCCGTTCACGTTTGTAGGCGTCGCATGCCGCCGCGACGAGCGCCTGTGATTCCTTTAGCTCAGGACGCGTGGCCAGCGCCGTCGCGACCAGCGACGAAGGATCGCTGTCGAGCGAAACAAGATGAAGCGGAACGGCGTTTTCATCCATTGGCACGATCGGGGTCACAGATGTGAGACTGATCGACTGTGCGAGGCGCGCGGAACTGACCGCGACGCGTTCCTCGGTCGCAATCGCGCGATTCTCAATGAGGGCGAGCTCGGTGCGCATGCGTTCGGCGTCGGACTCCAGGCCTTCGCCGGCCTCGGCAAGGTCACCGGTGAGTTTTGAGAGCTCAGCAAGACGCGTTTGAGACTCTTGCACGATCCGCTGATCCTGGAACGCCGCCAACAGTTCCACGTAGGCTTGGCCTGCTTCGAGGAGTTGGCGATTCAAGGCTGCGCCCGCCGCGTGTCCACGGGCCCAGACGCGTTTCTCAAGCACCTTGGGTTGAAAGATCGCGTCGGCCAAATGAAACCTGGCGACGATCCCCGGACGTTGTGTCGTTCCCGCACCCGTCGCGCCGGTTCCCAAGCCATACTGGAACGAGTTTCGATTCACATCCACGATATCGCCGTTACTTGCTTGGTAGTTGCCGTCATGTCGATGAAAGCTAACGCCGGCTTGGATCGATGGCAGCCACAAGGCCTCCGCTTGCGCAAGCTCGGCGTAGGCTTGCCGGACACGCCACTGAGCGAATCCGATCACTGGGTGTCGGCAATCGATCGAGGCGAGCACGGAGGGCAGATTCAATCCAACGCTCGACGCGGCCACGGGCAGGCTCGGAGCCGATTCGACGGTCTCGGTCATTTCAGGGGTTGGCAGGGCGTCGACCGCCGAAGGCGCGTCGCCGAGAGACAACTCACTCAAAGGCTCGGTCGCCGTGGGTGATTTCAAGGATGCCGTGGAGTGCTTCGCTTCAGTCGATTTCGGCGCTGGAATCGACTCTGTTTTCTCATCTTTCGACGGAAGCCGGTGCGCCGCCGAAATCACCTTCGGATCGCTTTGCGTGCCGGCCGGAACGAGCGTGAGCTGGTAAGTCTTTCCGTCGATCGTGAGCGTATCAACTCCGGCCGGCGCGGCGTCAACGTGGGCGACGCTGGAAACATTCGTGGCTGGAATCGCCGGCGATGTTGTCGGGAACGTGCTCTGGGTCGGTGGCGATGCACACCCGACAGTGAGAAGGAGGGCGACAAACGCAATTCGATGATGGAGTCTCAGCATCCTGCCGCTCCTTTTGGAGGGTGCGGCAATTCGCACCTGTCAATCCGTGGACGATCCTTCGTACCGCTGCAGTCTCGGCTTCGAAATGCCCGGTTAATCAGGCAGCTTGGAGAGAAATCAGTAGCAGTTGCGGAGCCGCATCGAGATGAGACACGCTGTACGAACTATGCTCAATGTCCATCTCAGTCAAACTCGCGCGCCTGTCGTGATGGTGCGGGTTCTGAGGGTTTTGATATCCGGAGTGAACTGATGAGATCCGATTGGATCCCGCGACTGTTTTTGTTGTTCGTTTCCACACTTTTGATCGGATGTGGCAACAATGCCCCGTCTTTGAAACGAGGGGCAGTGGCCAAAGTCAGGGTCAACACGGTCGCCGCGACGGCGGTCGAGAATGCGTCGACGACGACAACCCAACCCGCGACCGTTCATCCATTCTTCGAAACCGAAATCCGCGGCCGTGTGGCGGGTTACGTGAAGAGTATTTCCGCCGACATTGGCGATCCGGTTCAGGCGGGACAGGTGCTCGCCAACGTTGACGTTCCCGAAATGGAAAAGCAACGTCTGGTGCTCGAATCACGAGTCCATTTAATGGATGCGAAGGAGACGGGGGCGGCCGCGGGCGTCGAACTCGCCGAAGCGGGCTTGGAATCCTCGCGCGCGAAGCTGCGGCAGGCCGAGGCAGAGATCGCGCAGGCCGACGCGATGCTGGCGGCGGCTGAAGCAAAGTTTGCTCGAACACGCTTGCTCGTTGAGCGACGCTCGATCGAGGCTCGCGTACTCGACGAGGTACGTGAGGAACGCGACGCCGCCGCGGCGAAACGGGACGCGGCTGGCTCCGCCGTCGGCGCCGCGTCGGCCGAAGTTCGCGTCGCGACCGCCGAGGTCCAATCGGCTCAGGCGATGCTCCAAACGGCTCAAGCGGAGACAGCGATTGCGACCAACGAGTTGGCCGAACTCGATGTGATGATGGCTTACGCAACGATTGTCGCCCCGTTCTCCGGCGTGATCACCGAACGCGCGGTTCAGTTGGGCGACCTCATTGGCGAACACTCTGAAACACTGTTTGTCCTTTCGCAGATTGACACGGTTCGCATTCAAGTCCCGGTACCCGAAATCGAAGCCCCTTTCATTCGTCGGGGCGACGCACTCTCTCTGCGGTTCCCTTCCTTTTCGGATGAACCACCGATAACGGCGACCATCACGCGGCGGAGCGGTCGTCTGTCTCCCTCCACGCGGATGATGACGGTCGAAGCGGAGATGAAGAATCCTGACGGCAAACTGCTGCCAGGGATGTTTGGTGAAGCGACGATCACAGCCGACAACAAGGTCGCCAGGACGGTGTTGCCGTCACGCGCGGTCCGCTTTGACGAAACCGGGAACGCATTCGTTTATCGGATGGAAGACGACAATCGTGTTCGGGTCACACCGGTCACGACCGGAGCCGACACGGGGACTGAGATCGAAATCCTCAGCGGTCTCGATGTCGGCCAAGTTGTGATCGATGCCCACCTGAAACGATTTAGCGAAGGCGAAGAAGTCCTTCCTCTCTGAAAGAGTCTGCTCTTTCCATCCTCCGCATTCCCAACTGCCATTCATGATTCGCTTTTCGATTCAGAATCGTTACGCCGTCCTTTCAGCGGTGATCGCATTGTGCGTGCTGGGGGCGGCCGTGATTCCGGGAATCACGATTGACATCTTGCCCGATTTCAAAAAGCCGGTCGTCGTCAGTTTCTTCTCGTATCCAGGACTTCCAACGCAGGAGATGGAAAAGTCCGTGACATCGCGAGTCGAGCGGGCGCTCACGCTCGCGGGAAAGATCGAACACCAAGAGTCACGGACGGTGTCCGGCGCGGCGGTCATCAAGGTCTTCTTCCAGCCCGGCGCAGACGCAAGTTCGGCGATGAACGACATCGTCAATCTGGAAGCAAGCGACATGTTCCACTTGCCACCAGGGATTGAGTGGCCCTTCACGCTGCGTAGCGAACCGGCCAACTTACCCGTCGTGCTCGCGGCCATCTCGGGGGAAGGCCTAAGCGAATCCGAACTCTACAAGATCGGCTACTACGCCGTCCGCAACAAAATGGGTGGACTGAAGGGCGTCCAGATCCCGCATCCATTCGGCGGCAAGTTTCGACAGATGATGGTCTACGTCGACCCCGCGAAATTGCGCGGTCATCACCTCAGCGCAAAAGACGTTGTCGAAGCGCTTCGCAAGTCCAACCTCGTGCTTGCCGCGGGCACCGCAGAGATCGGCGGCACGGACTATCAAATTCACCCGCGAAATACATTGCCCACGACCGAAGAGATCGAAGCAATCCCGATCGTCGTTCGCGACGGTGCTCCGATTTTCATTCGCGACGTCGCGCGGGTGAAAGACGATGCCGCGTTGCAGTACAACATTGTGCGTGTGAATGGAAACCGAAGCGTGTACTGTCCACTGCTGCGCGAACCGGGGGAGAACACCATCGCGGTGGTCGACCGCATCTACGACGGGATCCAAGCCGAGATCCCAAAGATGAAGGAACGCGGTGATATCCCGGAAGCCACGGAGGTCACGTTGGTGTCCGATCAGTCGGGATACATCCGCAAAGCCATCTCGAGTCTCTTCACGCAGATCGCCTTGGGCGCGTCGTTGGTCGCCATCGTCGTCCTCCTCTTCCTTCGTCGTGTTTTACCGTCGGTGATCGTCGTGGCGACGATTCTGTTTGCGATTCTGATCGGGGCGCTGGGGTTCGCCTTCACCGGCCAGTCGATCAATGTCATGACGCTCGGCGGGATCGCCCTCGCGATCGGTACCGTTGTGGACGCCGGAATCGTGGTGGTTGAAAATGTGATTCGCCATCAGCGAATGGGTAAACCGGCTGCCGAAGCGGCACTGGACGGCACTCGCGAAGTCTCCGGAGCCATTCTTGCGGGGACGGCCACGACGCTCGCGGTGTTTCTTCCGGCCGTCTTCCTGACCGGCATGATTCGATATCTCTTCGCGCCGCTTTCACTCGCCGCGACGATGACCATCGGGGCGTCTTACGTTCTGGCGTTAACGGTCGTTCCCGCGTTCTGCGCGACCTTCGTCCGAGACCGCCGGCGAGAATCGACCGAGAGTAAACGAGGCAATGAACTCGCTTCCAACGGTTTCTATGGCCGTTTGCTCTCGGTGGCATTGCGGATGCCCGTGCTCGCCACCGGTCTGGTGCTGGCGGTCTCGGTGGCGACTTTCTTGTTTTGGCCGGCGCTCGGAAGTGAGCTTTTTCCGGAGGTCGATGCGGGTTCCTTTGAAGTGCGTTTAAAGACACTGCCGGGCACCAAACTCCAGGACACCGAAAAACTGGTCGCTCGAATCGAGAACTCGATTCAAGAGGTCATCCCGCAACAGCAGATCGAATCATTGATCGCCAACATCGGCCTTCCCGTTGGCAAAGGCGCGGGATTCTCAACGGTCTTAAGTTCCAACTCTGGACCCGATTCGGCTTACATCATCGTCAACCTCAAGCAATCCGGCCGTCGGACATCAACACGCGATTACGTGCGAACGTTGCGGGGAAAGCTCGCCGAGGAGTACCCGATGGAGGAATTCCTTTTCGTGACCGGTGGCCTCGTCAATATGACGTTGAACGAAGGCATCCCGACACCCATTAGCGTTCAGGTCTCGGCCGGAACCGTTGGTGCTTGTCGCGATGCGGCCGAGAGAATCGTCGACGCGGTCGCACCGATCCGCGGCACCGCCGACGTACAGATCGCGCAATCGTTGGACTATCCCCAATTCGATGTGCAGGTGGATCGTACCCGGGCCAAATTCTTGGGCATCGACCAGGAACAGGTGGCGCAAACCGTGTTAACCGCCCTGGGATCCAGTGTTGGGTACTCGCCAACGATCTGGATCGATCCGAAGACCGGCGTCGACTTCTTCATGGGGGTTCAGTACGAAGACAACAAGCTGCAGTCCTTGGACGAGATCCGCAACATTCCGATTTCAATCCAAACGCCAAATGGTCCTGTGACGATGCCGCTTTCGAATCTCGCGACGGTCAAGCGTGTCAATATTCCAGGCGAAATCGCGCACTACAACATTGCCCGCGTGAACGATGTGCACGTCAACATTGATGGTCGCGATCTCGGAAGTGTCGCGTCTGACATCGAATCGGTGCTGTCCCAGATGGAGTTCCCCAGCGGCGTCTCGGCACAACTTCGTGGCCCGGCGGAAAAGATGCGATCGGACATGCGGCTACTGGGTATCGGATTGGGGGTGGCAACACTCCTTGTCTACCTCGTTTTGATGGCCCAGTTTCGCTCGTTCGTCGATCCTCTGATCATCATGCTCGCTGTCCCTCTGGGGCTTGGAGGGGTGATGCTGATGTTGTTCTTGACGGGCACGAACATCAGCATTCAATCATTGATGGGCACGCTGATGATGGTGGGTGTCGTTGTCAACAACGCGATTTTGCTCGTCGACTTCGCAAACCGAAGTCGGCTCGAAGGACTTTCGACACGCGATGCGATTCTTTCTGCCGCGCAGATTCGCTTGCGTCCGATTTTAATGACGTCGTTGACATTGGTCGCATCGATGCTTCCGCTCACGATCCAATTCGCGCCGGGCAATGAAGCGATGCTGCCGCTCGCCCGGGCGTTGTTAGGGGGACTGCTGTTGTCAACCGTTTTAACGTTGATTTTGGTGCCTTGCGTTTACGCGGTCATTCATCGCGAGCCCAAAACGGCGTGACACTTTCAGTCCGCTGACAGGTTTTCCGCGAAAGCGTTGAATCGTCGACAAAGAATCGTTCACAACACCCTGATGGGTGCTTGAAGTGGTGCGTCGGTTGAATCACCATTTCGTCAGTGCGACTCGAACTCGCCTCGCGAAGTTCCTTGTCTGTTCGCACTTTTCAATGTTCGGCGGGAGACATTGCGACATGACGTGGCATACGCCATATGGTGATCGTCACTTGATCGGCGACGAAGCCGATCTCGTGCGTCAATCTTTGGCGACGATGCTTGAGGAGTTGACGAGTTGTCGTGAGACGGGCGAAGAGCCATTCCTATATGGCGTGACGCTTTTCGATGAACTCGCGTGGCCGCAACAGCTTGCCATTCTGGAACAGCTTGCTCAGCACCTGTTCCTGGAGACGTCCGATATGATCGAGTTGACCGGTGTCGTCGACGCATCGGTCTCCGCGGTCTATCGCAATATCGCGCAGCAAATCGAAATGGAGATCGAGTTACACGGCGTCTCCCCGCAAGAGTACCGCTGCCGGTGGAGGCAGGCGAGCTTGGACGCCATGAACGAATGTTCGGAGGAGCCCGACGACGATCTACCGGCAATGGACGCGGATTGCCTGGACACCGATCGCTGGCATGCACTCGTCGATATCTTGGCGGACCGAGTTCTTTGGGATCGCGATTTCGAATTGGTTCACGAAGTGATTGATGCACCGCCAGAACGTGCCGCCGCACTCAGGGCCGCGCTCGGTATCGAATCAAGCTACTATACGGCAATCGCACCCGACCCACCCGACCAGCAGGTGGATGAACTGATCGACTCACTCGAGTCTCTCACCCGAGCCAAGCCTCGGTGACTGAGGCCGCTGACCGATTCCTCGGTTGCATGACGAGATGTCCGCTTGCCACCCCTCCCAACGGTCCCACATGCGCTGTTTTCTAGTCTTTACCATTCTCGCCCTCGGTACGCTTGGCGGGAGCCATGCTCAGGTTCCGCATCATCGTGCGGACGAATCGGACGCCGATCTCTCCGTCGATTCCGGACGCGATCCGATCCGGCTGACGCACGGACCGATGCTCGGCGACGTCACGTCGGAATCCGTGCGTGTCTGGGCGCGGACATCCTCTCCCGGGCCCTTTACGGTGCACTACGGAACCGACCGATCGGCGATGGACGCCGTTGCCGAGCCGACGAACACGTACTTGGGACACGACAATACGGGCGTCGTTGCGTTAACCGGACTTGAGCCTGATACCGAGTACCACTACCAGGTATGGGTCAACGAACGACCGCACGGATTGGCCGGTCGATTCCGAACCTTGCCAAGCGCCGAGGCTTCAAAGAACAGCGACCACAATCCGAAGGGCCTGTTCAATTTTCGTTTTCAAATCGGTTCCTGTGCCAACCAGAACCCGCTGCACGGTAACGGGCACCGCGCGCCCACCTACGAGAATCTGAATCGCCAATGGAGTGACAAGGTTCACTTCCACATCATGAATGGTGATTGGTTGTACGAAGAACTGAGACGCTATCCGCCCGAGGCGTGGCGTTTGACACAGGGTGCCAACAAAATGCCGCGCGTCGTGGAGATCGCGCCCACGATCGTTGGTGTTTGGGAAAACTACAAGTTGTACCTCGACCGCGGCGAAGAACTCTCGCGGTGGCATCGCAATGTCCCGAGTTACTTTACCTTCGATGACCACGAACTGGTCAACGACATCTGGGGCTCCGCGGAAACCGGTAAGCGGCACCGGCGCACCGTTTTTCGCGATATCGGGACGCAAGCTTGGTTCGACTATCTCGGCTGGGCAAACCCGATCGAACACGATCAGCCGGTTCACTTCGGGCAAGCGTTCATGCGAGCCGGAAGCGATTTGCTGGTGGACGTCAACGCGGATTTCAAGAAGATGCCATTGGACCAGATGGGCAATCTGCACGTGCACTGGGGAACCTCCGACGCCGGTGTCAACGACATCACACTGGACAACGACGACGGTCACAAGAATTCGTACGTCTATGACATCGTCGAAGTGGTCAACTCGCAGACGCTCCGGCTACACATGCCGGCAAAGATTGACGACCCCAAGGTAGCCTATTCAATAGGACGGCGAAGCTACGGGAAGAAGCGGATCGGCAACTGTGAGTTTTACTTTATCGACACACGCGGCGACCGTGACATGCACGATGTGCGTCAACGTGATAAGCCGGGCGTGTCGATGTTGGGGCGCCCGCAACGCGAATGGCTGTTGAAAAGCATGCGCGAGAGCGATGCCGATTTCCGCTTCATGGTCTCAACGGTCCCCTTCATGATTCCGCACAGTGGGGCGGGCGGGGTGGCAGCGGATGACGCCAACAAAGAAGAGGCATGGACCGGCTTTTTCGAAGAGCGGGAACTCTTGATCGCCGAATGGGAAAAGATCGGCAAGCCCGTGTTCGTCATGACCGGCGACTTGCACAACAGCTTTGCGATCAAGGTGACCGACAATGTGTGGGAGTTTTGCTGTGGTCCACACAATAGCGTCAACCATGTCCCTCTGAACGATGAAAGCGATCGTCCCGCGACCGGCAAGTTTAAGTTCGGTCCACGCGAATGCGATATCCGCTGGAGTAGCTATATCCTGCCCGATCTGCCGCGTCTCGAACGGCTCTACCCCTACTTCTGCGTGGTGCAGGTAAACAACGTTTTCAATATGCCGAAGAAACTCGGTGGCAAACGATTGGTCGCCTACCCGCATCCGCAAGTCGTTTTCCAGTACTACGATGGCCGTACCGGAGAGTTGGCATACGCCGAATCGATCTCTCTGCCACGCTGAGGCCGTACGGAGGCGTTTCAGTTGTCGAGTCCGTAGCTGCGAAGACGCTCGCGGAGTGTCCCACGGTGAATACCGAGCAGCTCGGCCGCCCGGGCGCGGTTGCCACGCGTGTGTTCGAGTACAACCTTGAGGAACGCCGCCTCCGCCGTCGCGAGGAACTTCGCATGCAGCGTGCCTTCGGGCTGTGAATCGGATACCGTCTCACGGGTCCAACTGGCGATCATGGTTTCAAGCGTCGGTTGGTCCGCTGGCGGTGCGGCCTGTTGCCCGGGATGAGGTCGCGGAAAGTCATCGATCGACAGGGCCCGACCGCGCGCGACGACAGCCGCATGCTCCACGGCATTTCGAAATTCGCGAATATTGCCGTGCCAGGGGCGATCGCTGAGTTCCTGAAGCACGGTCTCGTCGACGGCTTCCCCGGCGTTTGGATAGTTCATTGCTAGGAGAAAGTGCTGACACAACGGTCCTAGGTCTTCGGTCCGTTCGCGCAGCGGCGGCAAATGAATTTGAACGCCCGCGAGCCGATGAAAGAGGTCTTCACGAAACTCGTTGGCGGCGACCGCTCGAGGGAGATCGCGGTGGGTCGCGGCAATGATCCGAACGTCCGACCGACGCGGATCGACCTCACCGACTCGGGTGTATTGCCCCTGTTCCAACACGCGGAGCAGCTTGACTTGTGTCGCGAGCGGAAGGTCACCGATCTCGTCCAACAAGACCGTGCCGCCTTGGGCTCGTTCAAACAAGCCGGCCCGGTTCTCATCGGCACCGGTAAACGCGCCCTTCACGTGACCGAACAGTTCGCTCTCGATGAGGTCTTCGTTGAAAGCGACGGGGGCAACGGCCAAGTACGTTTTCTCGGCGCGCCGGCTATGCCGATGAATGGCCGACGCGACAAGTTCCTTGCCGGTACCGGTTTCGCCCGTCACCAACACGGACAAGTCGCTGTCGGCGACCAGGGCAATTTGCCGGAACACGTGCTGCATCATCGGCGAAGTGCCAACGAGCGCGGCTTGATCCAGTTGCATCGGTTCGGGCGCGACTGGCGCCGAGCGGTGTCTGGATTTGAGCAACGCTTGCCGGCACGTGCGGAGTGCGTCTTCCAGTTTGAACGGCTTCGTCAAATAGTCGGTCGCACCGTTCTTGACCGCGGCGACCGCGGTCTCCAAGTCTCCGAAAGCGGTGATAATCACGACCGGGGCGTGATCGGTCGCCTCCAGGAAGTCCGGTAATGCCGAGATCCCATCGCGTTTTGGGAGCCTGACATCGAGAATCACAAGTGCGGGCGGCTTCTCTACGGCCGAGCGCAGTCCGTCCTCGGCCGACGAAGTTACGGAAACACTGTGCCCCTCGCCCGTGAGCATTTTTTCAAGTGCCCAGCAGATCGACGGCTCATCGTCGACGACCAAGACATGTTGGGAAACCATCGAACCACTCATGGGTAATCCATTGCCACGCTCAAACGAAACACGGTGCGATCCGCGACTCTCCGCCAACTCACTTGGCCTCCAAGGTACTCGGCGGCTCGGCGCACCACCGGCAATCCCAGACCAAGACCCTCGGGACGACCGGTCACGAACGGTTCGAAGACCTGATCGGCAATCGCTTCGGGCACTCCCTCGCCGTCGTCGGTGATCACCAAGAGTAATTGGCCGTCCCCTTCATCCTTGGCTTCGACACTCACCTCCCTGCCCGCCTGCATCGCGTTGTGGATCAGATTGGTTGCCGCCGCTGCCCAGGTCGGCCCATCGCGCAATCGACATCCACGCACATCCTCCGCCAGCGTCCAGGAGTGCTCAACTTGAAGGTGATTCGCGATCGGGGACAGGCTGCGTTGCACATCCTGCCAACAGTCATCCACCGTCATCGGTCGATCCATTCCGTCACGCCCCGCAGCAACCATCAGCAGTCGATGCACATCCTGTTCTGCTTTTTCGATCTGGTGAATCGCAATCGCCAGGCCTTCTTCTTGGCTTTGAGCGCAACTCGCTTGGTGAAGTTCGACTGCCATCCGCGCGCCGGTGAGCGTGTTTCGCATCTGGTGAGCCAGCCCCCCGGCCATTTGATGGAGCAGCTTTTCACCTTGTTGGCGATGCACTTTTTTCCAAAGCGTATCCAACTGCTTTCCCATGGATGCAACCGAGACGCCGAGGCTGCCCAACTCGTCCTGACCGTTCTCCGGTATCGGCGTTAGAAAGTTGCCCTCGGAGATGGCGCGAACACTTTGCCGCAAACCACCGATCCGACGTACCAATCGTGATGTGACCGCCAACGTCACCAGACTGATTGCGACAACGGTCGAGAGCCCTGTCACCAGGGGAAGTAAGGCCGCATTCCGACGTGAGAGGTCGATTTGCTCGCGGTCGAACAACATCATCACCGAATGAACGCCATCCTGCCGAGTCTCGGGCGACTCGGTATCAAATAGAAACGCGACATAGTCTCGCCCGTCAACTTCGATCGTCTCGTCGGAGCGACTCGGGATTTCGATCTGCTCAGCGAACGTCTTATGGAGCGGCGCGTGATTCGCCCCGAACGTCACGAGTTCCGTTTGAGTCAGCTCCGCGATTCGTGGCAGGACAGTCGCGCTGAGAGGAAAGTTCGATCGAGAAAGCGATTCTTGCAGGACCGCACGCCGTTGCCGCAACTGCTTGCTCGCGGAGCGGCTTCCTACCGCATAGGAGACCAAGGCGATCAGCGTTGCGGCGACGCACGCAGTGACCGCGAGGGGACCGAGGATCCTCGTTTTCAGCGATTGAAATCGGCTCAAGGGTGCATCGGTCATTCGTTTGATCGGGACTGGCGAAGAGCTCGCCCAAGTCGTGCAGTGTCATCGGCATGGCGTTGGATCACGCCGGTGGGGTTTTCCGCGAACCGCCACCGCCTGAACGCATCATAGCTCCCGATTCGGGAGAAGGAATTCGTGCCGCGCGTTTAGCGAAGCATCTCCAGCCCCACAAAGATGCCGTGATAGGACAGCGTGTCGGGATCCGCGGCCAGACCGTTCTGGTTCGCCACGTTGACCATCTCGCTGAAGACCAAGCCCTGGTAGCCGAAGCTCGCCGCGACATTCTCTGTGATTCGATAACGAAGCGAGACTTCGAAGTCTCCCATTGCAGAAACCTCTTCATCTTCACTCAGGAAAGTGGGGATCGATGCCGGGTTGCTTGAAACATCGACGCTGCCGCTGTAGCTCAAACCGGTTTGCTCGGTCTCGTTGTGGAGGACTCCCAGCTTCGCGCTCCCGAACAGTTCGAAAGCACCGCACGTCCAGCGGCGATCTGCACCGAGTTGGAGTCCGATCATTTGGTTCTGCGTTCTGCCTTGCAACCGCAATGGATTGCGTGCTGTCACCGGCGGTCCGGCCAATTGCCCGGACAAGTCGAGCGAAAACGAATCACGGTGATCGGAATAGCGTAGCCCCCAGAGGAACCCCCACGCGCCGCCACCGCCCCGATGGATGACGTTGATTTGATAGTCATCAAGCCGGGCTTCGTAGGATTGAACGGCGGCGAGAGTGTCCCCGCTTGCCGGGACGAGGTTGCCCGTCGTGCTATCGGTTTCCCACTGATGGGCCCCCAAGTAGACACCTTCGAGCAACAACGAACCGGTCAGGTTCACGACGCCCCGAGCGCGAAGCCCTGGAGTCAGCCCGTGAGACAGTCGTTCTGTTTGCACGGGGCCGCTGACATCGGTGAGGGCGACGGAGAATTCGTCCAAGTCTCGAGCAAGAAACAACGCGTCGATCGAAAATCGAAACGTCCAAGGGACGTCACCACACGAGTCGAGACCACAAGCTTGATCGCCGGTTTTCGCGCCGCATCCACCGCATTCTTGTGATCCGCATTCGCCGCATGTATCGAGCAAAGTTGGCGGCATCGACGGCGTGAAAGGAATCGGAATCTCGTCATCGCCCGGATTTGAAGGAGCGAAATAGAATTCGTCATCGATCGGTCGACGTTCCTCACCGACGGGTAGCGGGCCTTGTTCGGGTAAAACGAGATCGTGTGTGTAGATGATTTTCGTCCCGTCGAAGTCGACCGCTAGACGGCCGTCGTCCGATAGCAACGGATCCTCTGCGGATTTCAAGGCGATCAATCGGTTGTCTTCGAAGAGTAGTTCGGTCTCGCCATAGTCGACGCGCGCACGTTGAAGCGAGCCGACGATGCTTTCGAAGTCGGGCGTTCCCAGCAGTTTGATAACACGATCCCGCGTCATACCGTGTGTCAGTTCGACGAGGGTGTTCTTCTCGACGACCGGTCGTTCCAAAGCCACCGGAGACAGCGAAAGGCTCTCCTGAGCCGCCAAGTTGGTTGAGAAGAAAAGAACTGCCAGTACCATCTGGACTTCAAGCAGTCGAGCCCGCGCTTCTATTTTGGTGCGTCGCATGATCCGAACCACGAATTGAGTCTTGATGAAGTTTGAATCGCTGAAGGGTTGCGGACGTTTCATCGCTGCACCTCCTCATTGATCGTTTCTTCCAAGACCTCTGGTCCGTTCGGGATCGCATCCGACTGTCGCCATATCGGTGCCACCGTCGCATCCCAGGTGTGTTGAGGGAACGTCTCGATCACGGTCTCACAGCCGGGTAGCGCCGGGTGGTCTGAGAGTGCCCTCAGCCGTTCTTCGCTTTTGTATTGTCCTTCCAT
>JBCBLJ010000214.1:0-10817 GCA_038520195.1 Planctomycetota bacterium | reverse complement strand
TCTCAAACCGACCAGCCTGGCAAACGCGATTCCTAGCGCATTTGCCGCACAACATGGCCGGGCTGCGCACCCAAGCCATGTTGTGCGGCAAATGCGCTAGGAATCGCGTTTGCCAGGCTGGTCGGTTTGAGAGAGGATTTTCACGAGGTTGTCCCAGTACTCCGACGACTCACCGCCACAACGGCATTGAAAATCGGTATCGGTAGTGAAGCTGTGGGGGCCCCAGTGTTCGTTGACGATTGCTGGACAGGAAAAGTGCTCGAATACCGTTTCAAGGTGATGGCGAGATGCTGCGTGACAGCAGAGTCCCCAATCCGCGTTGAACGGAGCAAAGAAGGAGCAACCGCCGCATTGGGCGCCTTTGTCGGCCTGAGCGGCAACAGCAGGTTCGTCCGGCCAGCGGCCGGTGTAGAGCTGCTCAGAGGCAGCGTTCGACCACGTGTTAGTAGTGATGCGGTTGGAATTCATCGTTCGTGTTTTGCCACATCACGTAAGGCGGCCTTGGCGGTACCGCGGGGATCCAAATCACTGGTTATTGCCCATGAACTAGTGAATCTGAAAGCTCACGCCAGTCCGGCAAGGAACTCCGGTACGGGTTGGTGCGGGTTCCATGTTCTCATCGCCAACACGAGATATCAAACTCCGAGTGTACTTGAGGGATCAGTCTCCGCATGGACTGGTGTCCCGGTCAATCATGCCGAGTAGCCTCACAAAACCAAGATGATGGTCGGCCGCGCAAAAACCATGCGACTGGCCACGGTGATGCGCGAAGACGGTCGCCTATGATTCGAGAAATGCAATATTCTTGACGCGGTATTCGCAGTCATCGACAGGAAATCGCGTCTTGAAGCCGACAAGCAGGTCACGAAACAATGAATCGTCCGAAGATGAATGTTTTAGGGCCGTTAGCGCACTGAGTTTCGTGTACTCGCAGTCGTCGTGCCCCCACAAGTCGCGAGCAAGGTCAGGGATTCCCGTAAAGCCCTTCGTGGCGAGGACGTCGATAGCGCAGCGTTTCGTGTAAGCGTAGTCGCGGCGGAAAAATCGAAGAACGATATCGAACTGAGTAGTCGTCAGGTCAAGGATTTTGTGAAAGCAATTGACGAGTTCATAGTCGACATAGTCCTCGGAGCGGGAGAGCGATGTTTCGCAGAGAAACGTGAAGTCAGGTAGTGATAGACGTCCCGCGTTTGAAAATGGGCCAATGCGGCCCATCCACGCGATGATGCATCCAATCTCTTCGTTGCGGGACGCGAAGAAGAGTACGGAGTCGAGCGCGTCCGGCGATAGCTGTTGAGTGAGTTCGGATTCGAAAACGATACCAACGGTCGATTCAATACTGCCCCATGAGTCGTAAGAGCAATCAAGCTCGCCGGAATATTCACGGTCGGCGTGGGACTGGTGGTATACCGTGTCGAGCCATTCGTCCAGCTTGAGGCGATGCTCCGCGAGAGCGGTTTCAACCGCAAGAAGAGTGGTTGCCATCCGGACTCTTCCATATCGGGGGATAACGAGTGGAGGAAAAAGTAGTGGCCATCGGAGGTGTCGTGCGATTCATCATTGCTGGGATAATGTTCCAGTTCATTGGCCAGCGAAGCGACTGCTTGAGATGATCTCCGGACCCTCTAACCAAGTTGGAAGCATGGCCGGGCTGTGTACCGAAACTATGTTAGACGACAGGACCACCACTACTCGTCGCGCCATTCGTGGCCGACAAACTCACAGTCGCACGTCATCAATTGGTGGTTGCATTTCGGACACTGTTCGTAGTCACAATCGAAGCTGTGCAATTTGCCGCGGATTGTTGAGCAATGTCGGCACGGACCATTGAGCGATTCGGACGGCGTTCGGAATGTTTCAGAACCGTACGGAACACGAGCGTAGGTGCCGTCGGCATCGCGGACGAAGGTTTCCTTTTGTTCCGCAAGAAGTGCTTCGGCCCAGTCGCGCCGCATCATCTGGCCGAACAGTGGGACAAGGTCGTCAATTGACATACGGTGGGTCGTGTCGTGTTGGCGGCTTGAGCGGCACCGCAGAAACAAGTCACTTCGTGTTCCCAATCGTTTATGGTAACGGAAAGTCACTAACTCTCACCAGCGTGCGGTGACCGTGGCTCTGACCAGTACCCCCAGGCCGGATGGCCCATCGACGATATCAAGCCGATCAAGAAGTCGTTGAATTGGGGCAAACACGAGTCTTTTGCCTTCGTTGGCTGATTCATCAGCGGAGAATGCATCGCGCAACGTACTTTGGCTCTCCGCGGAGATACCCGTCTACTGCATCGACGTCTCGGACGGACACGCGATGGTGGGTACCGGACGTCCAAGTCATGTCACGCGCCGCACGAGCCGGCTAGAGTTTGCCTCGGACGGTAGCGACCAGTATTACGATAGCGAGAACGTGCAAACCGCCGGTGTCAAGAAAGGCAACGATCGCCCCGAACCACCAGATGACCGGGCTTGAGATCGCGCCAAGTGTCACGACAACCAAAAGCGAACCAATGAGGGGAAAGCCGGAGACGTGACGAATTTCACCATCGGGCACTCCGGTCAATCGGAGTAATGGACGTCGACCAACGCTGAGAAAAAGGTTGAGCAGTGATACGCAGCAGCCAAGCGTGAACAGAGCAGAGGCAATGTAAGTCACGATCAGTGATTATCTGCGGGACACAACGCAGTTTTTTGCGGAGGCTGGGACGTTCTGTCTCGAGCTGTATTCGCTTGAAAGTGAAGTGTACCCGAATGGATGGGGCTTCACGGGTCCATCAGTCCACCGAGTTGGGAGCCACACAAAAAAACGCTGGACCCGAGGCTGAGGCGTCGCGCTACGGCGTTGAGGAACCTTCCGACGCGGTCGCGGAAGTGTGGGATCAGAGCGCTGATCAGGTGCCGGTCAGATTTCGGCGAGCCGAGAGTTCTTGAATCTGGCGTAGCAACGCTTGGTTGCGCTGGTAGAGGCTTGCGGCGGCCTCATTCATCTTTCGCAACGACTCACTGACCTCGTCGTGGTAGGCTTTCATCGCCACTCCCTCGACCTGGTACTGATTCAGGTCGGCTTCGAGCATCACCTTCTCAATCTGTCGCTTCTCGATCATATCCGCGGTGGAAGCGATCGCCGACTGAAGCACTTTCTCTTCGTACTGCAGTTCGGCGTATCGTGCCTCGAGCTCGGTGATCTCAAGCCGGATTCGGCGGAGAACGAAACGGTAGTCATTCAGCGGACGCACGTAGTACGTGTCACCATCGACGGACGAAATGATGCCCTCGTCCTTCAACTGAGTCGCCGCGTCCTCGGTCACGATTAGCTCTTCGCCGACCGCGAACTCGATCGTACCACCGTCGGAGCGTTGCAAGCGGCTGTCAACCGACCGCCCGTTGTTGTCGAAGAATCCACCTTCCAGGGCACCTCGCTTGTCGGGGCTGTCGACGTCGATGGTGTATTTCTTTTCGAGCGTAACGCGAATCCACTTGGCCGCCGGGTCTTCAGGCGTGCCGCGCTGCCCGTCTCGAAGGTAGCTGGCCAAGCTCGCATTTCTCTGAAGGTCAAGTTGTTCCTTAAGAATCGGATCGTTACTCGGGATCGGCTGCAGCAACGTCCGAATCAGAGTTTCGTCCACTCGTCCCATGAAGTTATCGTTGTCGGCCGTCTTCTCGCTGCCTTCGGCGATGAAGGGCATGTGGCCATCCAGTGGGAGCATTTCGTAGAGCGACCAAAGCCTCGCCTGACCACTGGCGATGGTGTTCTGCTGGATCTGTTCGAGCGGGAATGTCGCCACGAGCGTGACGGAGTTTCCGACGCTGTTGTCGACGCGGAATTCCCCGAGGTATCGGAGTGGTGTGCTGACATCTTGGAATTGGCCTTCGGCGAAGCCATAGACGACTAGGCTTTCTGGGACCAGTGGGCCCGGGTTCGCCGGCGCTGCCGCAGCGGCGCCGGGAATGCCTGCCGCGGCCGCGTTCGGCGCGGCTTGTTGCTTGCGGAGAATGACTTGAAACTCGCCCGCCGCGTTGGTCCCCTGACTGACGAAGTTCAGGCTTCGCCAGCGTCTTCCGGCCTCGGTCCCAACCTTGGACATCTCCAACGCGAGTGCCTTCAATCCAGGAGCACCCGAGCTGTCACCGTACAAAATCTCCTGACGCTCCGCCTCGACGCTCTCTTGGCGTTTCTCAAGCCTTTCCTTGAGATCATGCCATGCACTTCGGCTCTTCAGTGCGCCGGCGGTCGGGAACAGGAACACGATGGAAAGAATCATCGTGATTGCGGCTGCGGTGATGTGATACCAACGCCACTCAGGGGCTGCCTTAAAGACCGTAAAACCAAACGCAAAGACAATGACGACCAGGAGGAGTACGATGGCGATTGACATGTCGTGTTCGAAATCCTGGTCCGTGTGGCACCGCGAGCCGAGCGGAAGAGAAGGGGAGGCCAGCCCGTCGATACTAAGTTGGGCAAATTAGAGCGTCAAGCATTTCTGTACTTTCGGCATATCTTGACTCGGACGCCGCCAATTCCCAGCCCCAAGACGGGTAAAACCGCCGCAAACGCGCATTTTACGGGCACCCCCCGCTGCTACCTCCCTCGCGGTTCTGACATCTTCGGTCGCGGCCGCTAGCACCGCTACAGGCCGAACAATCGCGACCGCGCACCGGGAACTACCAGGCTGACCGCTCTAAACGGTCATCGGCGCACGTAGATCGGTCCGAAGCGAAACACGGGTTGTTCTGGCCGTGCGTGATGGATCGCTCGGCCGAATGCCAACGATGTTTCCCAATGCAGGGCTGCTCGGCGGACGTGTCTATGTTTGCAAAATCGCGATGTGTGCTGTTGACCTTCATGATCCTGCTGCCGTTGGCCGGTTGCCACCGACAGTATTACCGGAAGCAGGCGGACCAAGAAGTGACCGAACTGATCCGGGAAAAGTCCTCGCACATCGCGCGTCCCTCGGCGACCCGGCTCGACATCAACATCGATCCGCGTAGTCGGATGTACAACCCGTTCGACTTGGACTTCCAACCGATCCCCGTCGACGACCCCGCATCAAATCGCTACATGCAATGTGTCGACGGCCGGCGCGGCTATCCGTTGTGGGAGGCCGCGGGAATCACCAACAGCGCCGAGAATCCGGATTGGTGGGAGTTCCTTCCGCTCGATGAAGACGGCGTGTTGGTGCTGAATTCGGAGAGCGCGTACCGTTTGGCGCTCGTCCACTCGACCGACTATCAAGAACAACTCGAAGATCTTTATCTCTCGGCGCTGGACGTCAGCAGTGAGCGATTCCTTTTGGACACGCAGTTGTTCGTCAACTCCGGTGGCAACCAGGGATTCTCCTTCACCGATCCCGGTGCCGATGAATTTTCAACGGGCACGAGCGTGGGATTCACGCGGCCTTTGGCGACGGGAGGAACGCTCGTTGCGAGTCTCGCCAACTCAATCGTTTGGGATTTGGGGTCCAGCGGCCGCGTGTCCACGACGCCGCTGAACTTCAGCATCGTTCAACCCCTGCTACGTGGTGGTGGTCGCGACGTCACGCTGGAACGACTCACCCGAGCCGAACGCCAACTGCTGGCCAACGTGCGAGCTTTTGAGCGGTACCGACGTAGCTTCTATCTCAACATCACCATTGGCCGCGGCCTCGAAAGTCGAGTGAGTCGTAGCGGCGGTGTCTTCGGTGTCGGGTTGCAGGGCTTCACCGGGCTTGGTGGCGGCTTCGCCGGTCTCGGTGGCGGCGGCGGGGGCGCCGTGGGCGGCGGCGGCGGTGGTGTTCCACAGGCAGGCGGCTTTCTCGGGCTGCTTCAAGACCAGCTTGAGATTCAGAACAGCGAAGAAAACATCGCTCGACTCAGCGAAAGCCTCCTGGTGCTCGAGAACACATTGGTCGAGTTGCTCACGACGATCCCGGACGACCCGGAGGCCATCGTCCGTCAGCGGCTGCAAATCGCTCAGTCGAAGAGTCAGTTGTTGGCGAGTCAGCGGCAACTCGTCGGCGCAAAGCGAAACTACCAAGCGAGCGTTGATGGATTTCTCGGTACGCTCGGTCTTCCGCCCTACATTTGCGCGAGGATCGAAGACCCGATGCTCGATCGTTTTCAGTTGATCGAACGAGATCTTCGCGACCGGCGCAGCGATCTGCTCTCGTTACGCGGCTCCGTCGGTTCACTCAACGTTCGCTTGCTCGAGCAGACCGAACTCTCCGCCGACGCGGAGACCGGACTTCCGATCTCGAAACTGGAATGGTCGGACGAGATCGGCCAAATTTTGGCCGCTTTGCGAGCCGAGTTGGTGCCACTCACCGAGGCTCTCGATCAGTTCCGCAACGATGACGCACAGCAGGTCGCCGCGGACATCGACGAGCTGGTCGAGATGTTGCCCAAGCGTCGGCAGCAGAATGTGAAGTTGCGTGAGATGTACAACGGTGACGAAAACGAAATCTGTCAACTGCTCGGGATCGGGACCGTCGACGAGGCCGTGCTGGACATCAGCGAATTGGATGCCATCGACGAGACCCTGACCGCCTCGCTCGAAAAGCTCAACGGTCGGCTTGATGAGTACCCGGCACGTTTGGAAGAGATCTTTGAACGGCTTGACACCTACGTTCAACAAGGCCCCGCCGACGCCACGCCGGAGGAGTTGGCCGAGGACATCCGCGACAACGTGGTGCTCGCAATTCAGGACATGCTTTCCGAGTTGGGTGACGACGTGCTGAGTTTGCAGCTTGTTCAGGCCCGAGCCCGTACGGAGGGCGTCGTGCTCGCGACCGTCGACATTGAACCCGCGACGGCCCTGGAGATCGCTCGCAAGAATCGTCGTGACTGGGCCAACGCACGTGCTTCGCTGGTCGACGCCTATCGGCTCATCGCGTTCAACGCCGATCAACTCGAGAGCTTCCTGTCGCTGACTGGCGCCGGTTCGGTCACGGGCTCGGACATCAACCCGTTCAGTCAGGGGACAAGCGCCTCGAACTTTACGCTTGGATTCCAATGGGATTCGCCGATCACACGCTTGCTCGAACGAAACGCGTATCGGCAATCCTTGATCGACTTTGATCAAGCGAAGCGGGGCTATTACCAGTTTGAGGACGGCATTTGGCAACTCTTGCGAGCCCAGATTCGGCAACTCCAGGCCAACCAAGTGTTGTTCGAATACAACCGAAACGAAGTCCGTATCGCGGCCAATCAGATTGAACTTAACGAAGACATCCGTTTGCTGCGTGACTCGCGGGGACTCAACAGTGGCCCGACCGCGGCTCAAGATACGATCCGCGCGTTGGACGCGCTACTGACCGCGCAAAACTCATTGCTGGGTGTCTACGTTAACTTCGAAGTGGTGCGGCGAGGTCTCGAGTTTGATTTGGGCACGATGGAGATTACCGACGACGGGATGTGGATCGATCCAGGCGAGCTGGACCCGGACTACCTGCTCTCGTTGCCGGGAACGACCTATGAAAATGTTCCCGAGGACTGCACGAATTGTCGGGTTCCGTTCCGACATCAGGCTCAGCCGCCGCAATACAACAACGTTCTGGTCAGCGAACCCGGAATGATCGAATCACCTGCGGCGACCTACGAGACGCTCCAGCCGGCGATGGAACAATCGGTTCCGGAGGAAATGATTCCAGAGGCTCCATTGCCCACGCCGGACCCGTCGAGCTAGCCCGTTGCCGGAGTGATGCTTCTCGGTGTCGGTGGTCATGTTTCGCGAAGACTCCCGCCGTCAACGCTTGCACGGCCCGACGAGCACGCAGCGTTCGTTGCCGGACGACCCTTGGTTTGCGCAGGCCGTCTTCACCCGAGCCAAAACGTAAGCGTGTCGGCGAGGTGCTCCCCGTCGACGTATTCATGGGCCAGCAACTCATCGGCGACGGCGGCAACGGCCGCCCAACAGGCGTCCTCTTGAAGTTGTCGCTGGAGGATCGTGAGACTCATGGAAAGGATTGTCTTTCGTCGCTCCAAGCTCGCGACCGAATCGAGCCGGTCGATGGCAAAATCCCAGTCATGTCGCCAGGGCGGGTACAGCGCAGGGTGCATCGACTCGCCGCGATAGATGCCCTCGGCGACCGGGCCGGCGAGGATCGTCAAAATCTCGCGTTGCCGTTGCCAATTGGTACTCGGATCCACTCGTCCCCAGTTCACGTGGCAGTCACCGAATCGTTCGGGCAGCCATTCATCGGCTTCGGCGTACAAGCCGATCGATTCGATTTCGCCACCCAGGGCATAGCCGACGACCGCGTGGCCGGCCTCGTGGTAGGCGGTGACCGTATCGGTGTCCTGATCAGCGTTCGACATCGAGTGTAAAATAGCGGGAGAGAAGTCCTGCCCCAAGACTCCCCTCCCGCTCCGAAAAGATGGTTGGACGGTGATCGCTCGAATCAGCTTTCCTAACATCGGGGTCGCTGATCTGCGATTTGAGTAGCGGGATTATGGCGTTTCAGTGGTGCGATCCAATCGGGGGATTCCCTGATTCGTCCAACGATATTCCTTGCCCTGAGATCCGATCTTGAACGACGCAGGTAACTCGCCGAAATCCAAAGGCTTGGAGTCCGACCACGAAGACGCCGTACGGCGTGATTTCGACGCCTCTTCGATGTGGCAGGCGATCACGCGGACCGAAGGCGTCGGCATCAGCGTGATGGACCGCGACGGCGGACTTCTGTACGTGAACGAGACGTCGCTCGGCCTCTTTTTTGACGAAGCGATCGACTACGCCGGCAAGACCATCGCCGACTTTCATCCGGTTGAGTTCGTGCGTGAGCGACTCGAACTCATCGCCCGCGTGCTCGACGAAGATCACCCGATCATGATGGAGCATATTCTCCACGGCCGACCGATCGCTTCGACGGTGTGGCCGATTCACGATGGAAACCCGCCGTCGAATCGCGTTTTAGTTGTCAGTCGGCGACATCCCAAAAGCGAGGAAGCCGGACCACGAGAGCCCGGTGAAATGTCGGTCATGGAAACAAAGTACATCGACCTTGGCGAACTCGACGTGCTGACGCGGCGTGAACTGGAAGTGTTGGCCTTGATTGGGCATGGCCTCTCCGTGCCACGCGTCGCCGAACTGTTGCGGCGCAGCCAAAAAACGATCGAGCATCACAAGACTTCCATCGCCCAAAAGCTTCATCTCCGCGGCCAATCCGAGATGGTCGCCATCGTGACATCGATGGGACTCGATATCCAAGACGCTCGCCGCAGCCGAATGTCTCGCGATTGAGTGAGACGTTTGTCAGTCGACCGGCCGACCCAGGTTGTATTCTCGCTTGTTGTCTCGGCCGCGCCCTGTCGTCGGGCTCGTCACCACGAAACTATTCGCGTCTGCACCTTTGATCGCTGAACTGGCGTAGTAGACGTTTTCTCGATCGCGTGAGTAGCCGCCGTCGAGAACTTCGAAGTGATTCGGGTCGTTGCTGAGCCGAATTGACGTCCAGTAAACCCAATTGCGGTCGCGGCTGAGTTCTTTTCGCCAGTCAAGTACTCGAAAACTCTCGATGTCGGCGTCTTTGATCCAGATTCCCCGAAAGAAAGCAGTCTCTTTATCTTTGGCGTAAAGGCCGCCCGAGCCGCGCAAGGTCCGGATCGAATCGGGGTTCGCTTCGGTGACTTCCTTGCGTTCGACTTTCCAGTTCAGATTGTTGAACGATCGAAAGAAGACGCGACTTTCTCGAACTTCGTAGCCGGGCATCAACCGCGAGACCAGCATGAAGACGCCGGCGACGACAAGCAGTAAGGCGATGCCGAGACCCCAGAGAGTAAACTTCAGAGCCTTGTTCATGGCGTCGCCCGGATCTCGCCGTATGCAAATGCCTTTTCCTTCTCCGACCTTCCGAAGGTGTACGTCGCGAAGACTCGGCCGATCTTCGCGTCGACCTCCTTCACGGTGACTGCTTTGAGGCTGCCAAAAACAACCGCCTCCGCCGAGTCACCGGCCTTCAGTTTTGGTCGGAGCGGCATCGGACCCACACCGTCTCGATCGTATCGTTTTAGCCTGCCCGCAAAGCCATCGACCAAAACACTCGTTTCATCCATGGCGAGCAATCGACCGACTCGCGACTTCGTTCCATCCTTGACGACGATCATCGTCCCAACCTGCAGCGATCCATCGAGCACGAAAAAGGAATCAGCTTTCAACGTGTCTTCCTTCTTCCCTGCGCCGGAAGGGTTCTCGTAGGTGATGTCGAGGTATCTCACGACAGGTTTCTGCGACGTACCGCCAACGACAATTGCTCGTTGCATCCCCGAACCCGATTGCCACCACGTAAGGACGATGTCGCCGACATTCGCTGTTTGACCTTTCGGGATCGGAATGATCAGCTCGTTGGGTAGCGAATAGGTCGAACCGGCAAGACTCTTCACGGTCGACTCGGTCGGGCCCGATTCGACCATGACCGCGGTGTAGTAAATGAAGGTGGTCTTTTCGACACCTTTGGCAACTGCCGCGTCATAAAACTGGCGCGATGGACAAAGGACGTATTCGCCGACCGCCGAGCCCGGGGAAACCTTCAGCCCAAACAGCGGGGTGTCGGCCCTGACCGAGACGCAGGAGACTGCAAAGACGAAGGCGAGTCCAAAAGGGAGGGGGCGGAACGTCATGTCTTGATTCGCGTTTGAGTGGGTGTGTTTTTCGCAAAGCCGAACGCCGGAATGCTCCGGACACGGATGTTGCCGATTTCGCGCGATCCGTGAATTCGCCGTTTGGATTCCAGTCATTCTCGAGCCTTCCGGATCGCTCTGGTGGACCCAGGATAACGAAGTAACGATTATCGGAGTCGGGGAGAAATAATGTTGGCAAATTGGCCGCTTGCCGGGGTGAATCTCGAATCTGGA